>CAZSDG010000026.1:6986-13267 GCA_964605575.1 uncultured Muribaculaceae bacterium
CCTTATCAGTTACCATGAATGTTGAGTCATCGTTATTGATTGTCCCGATATACCAGACATTAGGAACAATCTTTAATTTACCGCTTTTAATTCTTTTCGGGTCACTATCCCAAGCACTTGAAACAAGCTCAACAATCCACTCATCTTGGTTGGGCATTTCTAGAATCGATAACATTTCCGCAAAATAGTACTCAACACGCGAGATGTTCATTTCATCGAGAATTACTGTGTAAATATCATCAGTATAACCTGCTAAATAAATTTCTCTTAAAACATCTGTTTCATTAAATTTTTTGGTAAATTCATTGAAATAACCGAAAAGTTCAGTTCGGTCACGCCATGAAGGTTGAACAGAAGCAACACACGAGTCATTAGATAAAAATTTTCCCCAAGCATATGCAAGTGAAGTTTTACCTGTTCCAGAAATACCTTGTAAAATTATTAATTTAGTTGAAGATAATGCTGCGATAAATAATCTAATCATATCATCACGATAATAAAGTTTTAAATGATAGGCAGCAAAGTTACGAAACATATCCACTAATTCTGGTAAAGTGAATGAATTATTATAATTTTCAATTTGATGATTAGCGTATTTAAGATCAATTTCATGCAATTTTGAGAAACGAATATCGCTATCAGCAAGTTCATCAGCTTTTTCTTCACCTGGTTCTTCAGTAGGAGATTCGCCAGGTTTTAAACCAAGTTGAGATACTTTCATTGCTAAAATACTTTCTCTTTCTTTAGCCATTGTCACAACTTTACGATTAAGGTCAGCAATTTCTTCTAATAAACTTTCTTGATCAACTAATGTTTTTCTAAATCTCATATATTTTCTAATTAAAAACACAAATAATAAAACGATTCCAACAATGATTGCAATCATAATTAAAATAACCAAGCCAACTAAAACCCATTCCGGTCCAGAAAGATCAGCTTTATAATGATTAACTAAAGAAATGTAACCTTTAAAATCAAAGGTCATTCCAAATGAAGAACCAATGGCTTTAACTACATGAATAAGACCACTGAAGAAAATTGCTAACATTTCATATAAAAACCTAAAGAAGACTGCCATAACTATCTGTCTCCTTGATAAATGATATTACGATTATTATTTACAAATCTAAAATCATTTCTTTTATTAATTATTATATATTTAAACACTGCCATAATCGCTAAATTTTCTTCTGTTTCTTCAAAATCATTAGCTAATATAACTGCAAATTTAAATCCTTGACGAATTAAATCATAAATACTTTCTTTTTCTTTAACAAAATCTGTATAAGTAATTTTAATCGTTATTCTTTCTTTTAACATTTCATTATCAACAATACTCATTAATTTGTTAAATAATGTTTTTTTGCTACTAATATCACTTGGATAAGTAACTAAGTATTCAAACTTAAACTCACCCTTAATGATATCTTTTAAAACACTTAAAGCACCAAATGAAAATTCAATAGTTGCTTTTCTTTGAGATAAATCAGCACTGTTAAAGACCTTATCAATTATTACCGAGTTATATACAATCGGAAACTTTAAATTTTGATTGATAATTAATTCAAAAACACCCTCTTTACTTGTTTTAGAAAAATCATAATAAAATTTATCACTATTAACTGTATCAATATATTCTTTTTTCTTAATTAAATCTTCTTTAACTAATTCAAATAAATCATTATTAAACTTTTTATTTTTATTTAAACCTAATTCAACTTTGCGAAATTCTTCAATCTCATCAATTATTTGCTTTATTGAGTCACATTCTTTAACATTATCAAAATAATAAATAAAATTGAATGCTTTAATTGTTCTTAACATCTTTTTATCGCGATCAAGTCGTTCATTTAATTTATAAATATAATTTAAATTATTTTGGACATTATCAAAAAAAGGAATACTTGGGTTATTGTATTTTCCATAATATCTTGTATCCATATAAACTTGTAAGTATTTATCAGCTGCTTCACGATCATAAAACTTACCTAAAATTTTCTTTAAGTAATTATTTACACATGATTTAGAAAAATTAAAATACTCAGTAATAATGTTATAGTTCATTTAACTCACAAAGATTCCTTTCTATTCTTTAATTTGGGTATGTTACAGTAACAATTGATGTTGGATTAACTACTGGATAAGTATAATTTAAAGCAGAATTCTTTTTATAAAACCTAACGATTACACTAGAAATAGGTTCAAGTTTAAAAGAAAAACTATTAACATAATTATATCCATCTATTACTGTAGTTGTTTGGGTAAGCATGTTTTGTACCCCACTGGCATTATCAAACAAAATAACATTCGGATTAAATGCCAAATGAGCAACCGCTGAAGCACATTTAGCTTGTTTATCTGCATTTAATGCTTGATAGGTTACTATATCTATTTTATCACCTATTTCATAATTATCAAATACTTCTAGTACTTTATAGTAATCTAATGTATTTGTTATCTTTACTTCTAAATAAGTTCGATTAACTTCATCATTAATTTCATGAGATAAACCATAATTACCAACAACCAATTTAAAAGTAGCACTTAAATCTTTTTCATAAGGATTTGTTGCTGATGCTGTAATTGAAACATGCATTGATTCTCCTTCATTCATACTACTTTTCGGACTAATTGAAACTTGAAAAAAATCAGTCCCAGTTGTTTTTAATATTGTGCCAGTGGCTTTTGAAGCACTACAATTAGCGTTATTTGAACAACTAAAAGTAATATTATATTCAATATCCGAATTAGCAATAATTTTATTATTTTTAATACTATTCATATTTATTAAGATATCATAGTTATCTACTCCATTATAATTATTAATTTGATAAAGAGTTGTAGTTGTTCTTAATTTATCACTTTCAAAATAAAATGATTGAGTATGTAAAATATTTTTCTTTATTTCATCATAAACAAATCTACCTAAAGTAGTAACCAAGCCAATTGTTAAAATGAATAAAATTAAAAAGATAAACTTATTTTTTTTAATTAACTTAATCATAAAGACCCCATAAGTTTCGCGCTTTAATAACATTTCTTAGTTGATAAACAAACATAAATAACACTGGTATTAAGATTAATATCAAGTAACCTAATGTTGAAGTAACCACTCTTAAAAAGTAACCTAGTAAAGGAATAGATTTTGTTCCTTCGGCATTACCAATTACATATGAGCTAGATACATATCTTTGATTGGGTAAACCATATGTTATCTCTTTTTCATTAATTATCTCTTTAGACAAAACCTTTGCTGTTAGAATTTCTCTTTTTGTTGTATTAATATTATAAAAGAAAATTTGATCACCAATCATTATTTTATTTATATCTTGTTTAACAATTAACAGACTTCCATTGTTGTACTCTTTTATATTTTGAAAAATAAGATGATATTTATTTCCCAAACAAGTAACATTAAAGCGATTAAATAAAAACAAGTAAATAGTTACTGTAATTGCAATTAATAAAAAAATAATTATTAAGATTTTCTTCGCTATTCTCACTATTTTCACCATAATCATTTTATCATATTTAGATTACCATAGCAATTTTTATCTTTAAATTCTAACAATTATTTTTCATTTGTATTTTTTATTATTATGCATTATAATTTAAGCATAGGAGGAATGTATATGTACGGAAGTGGACTTACAGTCTCAAACACCGCATCAGCAAGTGTTTGGTCAATCATTGCCGCTGTACTTGCAGTTGTTGGTGGCATACTAGTTGTAACACTATTTTTAAAGAAAGGAAATAAAAGCAAACTAAAAGGTTTTTGGAAATGGCTATATGATTTCTTAAACTTCGATGTTTTAACCCTAGATATTATCTTAAGAGCTTTTTACTCTGCTGTATCAATCTACATTGTCCTTACTTCATTTGAAATGATTGGAATTAGCTTTGTCTTATTCTTAGTTTACTTAATTGGTGGTTTATTACTAGTCCGTTTAATCTTTGAAATGCTATTAATGATTATTAAAATCTGTCGTAATACTACTGAAATAAACGATAAACTTAAAAAATAGTCAAAATAAAACTTCAATTACTTGAAGTTTTTTTGTTGGTTTAATTTTTACCAGGACATTCATCCTTTAACCAAAATGGTCCATAAATCATTTTAACATTACAATTATCTAATTTATCAAATCTAAGAACTTTATAACCTAAACCAGTACATTTATCAATAGAGCCTGCCTTAGTTCCACCAACAGTAACATCAATGCTTTCATTTTTTAAACAAAATGTTGGTTTATGGCCATCTTGAACTTTAAAGAAATCAACTAAACAAATGGTAATCCAAGCTAAAACTAAGATAGTAAAAATAAAGCTAAATAACTTAGAAACAAAACTATTAATTCCATCACTTCTTTTTTCTTTACGAATTAATTTCTTTTTTTCTTTCTCACTAATTAACTCATCAGAACTAAAAGCAGTAATTGGAATTGATTTAGTAATTTTTTCCTCTTTAATTTTTGGTAATTCTTCCTGAGTTTCCAAAACTTCTTTTTGGGGTTTCTTTTTCATATTTTTATCTCAACTTTCTTTTTCTTTATTTAATAATCTTGCTAATTCTTCTTTAGTTAACTTTTGTTTATTAACAATTTTTGATATTGCTGAATATAAATATCTAATCTCAGTTTTTTCACTAGGAATAGTTCTTAAAAATCTAATAACCACTACTCCAGTATTATTTAAGTATATTTTCATTTCAACATGATTAGTAAAATAAATAATTGATAAAGAAGTAATGCTTTCATAAGGTATAGTTAGAATTTCTCTTCTTTGACCAACTGACATATTATTATCAAATAAAATTAATTTCTTATCTGTAAATACTCCGTGATTACGATGTGTAGCGTAAACTGCCCACATTTTCTCATCATCATAAACATAGTCTAATACATATTGAGGTAATAGACTTAAGTCTTTCTTTCTTGCAAACTTATATACTTTAGTCATAAACATATCATTCACCTATTATGATTATAACATAAAAAAATATGATTTAATCATATTTTTATGCTCGACTATTATATTTACCATCTTTCGTTGAAACAATTACTTTATCACCTTGATTAATAAACATTGGGACTTTAATAACATGACCAGTTTCAATAGTTGCATCCTTTAGAGCATTTCCACTTGTATTACCCCTAACAGCTGGTTCAGTCTCAGTTATTTCATAAGTAACTTTTTCTGGTAAACTAATTCCAATTACTTCACCTTCAAATAAAGATATTTCAATTTCTAAGTTTTCTTTTAAAAATTTAATTTCATCTTCTAGTAACTTATAACTAAGTTCCATTTGATCATAGGTTTCAGTATTCATAAATACATAAGTATCACCAGTACTATATAAAAATTGCATTGGTAACTTATCTACATGAGCTCTTTCCACTTTAATATTAGTGTTAAAAGTTTCTTCAACTATTGAACCAGTTTTTAAATTTTTTAGTTTAATTCGAACAAAAGCTGGCCCTTTACCTGGTTTTACATGTTGGAAATCTAAAATTAAACATAAATTACCATCAATAATTACAGTCATTCCATTTTTTATATCATTAATATTGATATTCATTTTTCTTCACCGACCTATTTCTTTTCTTTGAAATCTACACTTTTACGACATTTTGGACAAAATTTCTTAAGTTCTAAACGATCTGGTGTGTTCTTTTTATTTTTCTCAGTACGAATAATATGACTCTTACAAACAGTGCATTCCATATCTATATATTCGCGATTTTCATTTTTCTTTGCCATTTTGCTTCCTCCTTTAAATAACCATAGTGATTATATCAAATATTTACCTAAATTGTAAATAAAATTAGTTATTTAGAATAATAGTCTCTAATTTTATTTTTAAGTTCAGGATCAAATACTTTACTTTTTATCATTTCAATTTCATATTTATATGGTGGATAAATCCTTTCTTTATCTTCATCATGATTACCAATATATGGTGTTTCTAAGATTTTAGGAATATCTTTTAATTTTTCATTATATACAGCATTTATTAAATTATCAAATCCAATTGTTCCAAAACCAAAATTATCATGTCGATCTTTTCGATCACCAATATCATTTTTTGAATCATTAACGTGTAAACATTTAATTTTTTCAATACCTATTTCTTGATCAAATAAATCTAAATATTCATTAAATTTAGTAATATCATAACCAGAATCATTTAAATGACATGTATCTAAACAAAAACCTAATTTAGATTTAAATTCCACATTATCATACATAAACTTTAACTCTTGTATATTTGTTCCAGTTTC
>CAZSDG010000027.1:0-10481 GCA_964605575.1 uncultured Muribaculaceae bacterium
AAGAGGTTTAAAATGTACTCTAATCCAATCAAGTGCTCACCTCCTGGTGCAGGGCAATGTTCCAACCTAATATTTATTATGATTTATTTTATTGACTGGGTCAATAACTAATGTAAATGTTTTCTATTCTTTTGACACTAATTCTATCCACTCATTACATTTTTGACAGCTATTTTGTCAACTCACAAGCCTTAAAGTAAATCTAACCAATCAACCCTACACTTTGCTAGTTTTAGATAAGTTCTCACATAATAAAAAACCGTGATTCTCCTCCAGCTTAAAACCAGATTTCAAATCACGGAAAGTACATATTTACACACGTTTCTATTCACTTACTTCTCCACCCTTGACATCAATACTACCGTCTCAACGTGATATGTATAAGGAAACATATCTAGTAATTTTATTTCTTTTATTTCATAATTAATTAATAATTTGATATCTCTTTTTAATGTAAGGGGGTCACATGATACATAAATTATTTGTTTAGGACTAATACCCAATATATTCTTAATCCCTTCTTTATCTAAACCCTTTCTTGGGGGATCAACTATTACTACATCAATTTTATCATTTATTTTCTTAATTGTTAATGATGCATCACCAAGTAAGAAAAACAAGTTATCTAATTTATTAATTTTACTATTTAATAAGGCATCTTTAATATTCGAACTTGAATTATCCACTCCATAAACTTTCTTAGCAACCCTAGCAGCAGGAATTGATAATGAACCTACTCCACAGTAAAGATCTAAGACTATTTGATTGTTATTTATATTAGCAGTTATTAAATTATGTAATTTAGCATTCATTTCATTATTAATTTGAAAAAAAGAATTAGAACTTACCTTAAAGATATTTTTATTAATTATTTCCATAAAATTATCTTGACCATGAATTAATTTATCATTTAAAATAATTCCTACTATTTTATGATTAGTTAAATTAGTAAGATTAACCTTATCTTTAGATTCAATAATAATTAATAACTCATCATTATAATTACACCTTATAGTTAATTTACCGTTTTTTATTCCTAATTTTTGATAATCATTTAAGAAATTATTAATTGCTAATTTAGCAT
This sequence comes from uncultured Muribaculaceae bacterium, assembly GCA_964605575.1. Lineage (GTDB taxonomy): Bacteria > Bacillota_I > Bacilli_A > RF39 > UBA660 > JAAZHN01. The sequence goes on from CAZSDG010000027.1 coordinate 1,085, forward strand.
TATTACATGATTTTATTTTGGTAATATTATTAGTTTCTTCTTCATAATAACCTAAAACTCCAGCTGCAATTCTCACAACAATTTTATTGCGGTAATTATCTGAAGATGGAATTATTTCTAAATTATATTTATCATTAAATAAATAACTAACTTTAGCAACCTTATAATCTAAAGTATCAGTATAATTCAGCATTCTTAAATGACAACCATCACAAGATTTAAAAAACGGACAAGAATCAGGCACTCTTTTTCTACTTTTCTTAACTATTTTAGCAACTGAACCACGGTAATACTTAGTAGTTTCTTTAAGAATGCTCGCTTCTATTTCTTCACCAGGTAATGTTTTAGAAACAAAGAATATCTTATCATTATAATAAGATATTCCCGAACCCATATTGTCTAATTTAACAATATTTAATTTCATTTTTTTAGATTACTTTGCCTTCTTCAAAGACTGGCATTGTTTTTAAATGCTCCGGATCTTCTTTTAATTTATAAATTAAATCTCTAATCTCTAATGGTATTTGATCAACAAATGCACGAATTTCCATATTTAATTCAGCTTCACTAGTCATATCTTTGGACTCATCCGTATTAATTAAACAAGTTCCATTATTTGGAAATAAATAATCATCATAAATTGAATAATTTCCTGCATAGCCACCAAATTGATTTTTAACGCCTTCGTATATAGTTGGGGGTAGTCCATGATTACTAATTTTATTTAAAACTATTACTTCTTCACCTTTTTCATTAACATTTAAACCTCCAACCACTAAGTATGGTTCATGTTCAAATAAGAAGTTTCTAACTACTCCTAATATTTTACCATTTTCATCAACAAAAGCTCTGCCATCAAAGCGATATCGCTCATCATATTCACTAGCTTTTTTTTCTAAATCATTTTCTAAAACAACGTTTGGTTTTACCATCCAATACCCCTTGATATCTATCATTTGTTTAGCCATAAAATCACTTCTTTCTTAAGTATATTTTAGCATAATCATTTTACTTTAACAATTTTATTTGGCAACAAAAAAACCCTTAAACAAGGGTTATTTATCAACTGGCGCCTCAAATAGGACTCGAACCTATGACCTAACGGTTAACAGCCGTGTGCTCTACCGACTGAGCTATTGAGGCACTTGCTAATTCATTATAATATTAGAGCACTTAATTGTCAACTTGAAAACTAACATTTTTTAAGATTAATCAATTATTGATGAATCTTGATATAAATCAACTTTCTTTAAGTACTTACTTAAATGCTTTAAGATTTCATTATCATCATCAATTAAGATTACTTTTATATTAGGATTTTTGGATATATACTTCTTTAAATGTTTAAACTTTAAATCTTTAGACCTAAGATTAGGATAATTACTTTTAGGAATAATTACTCTATTTTCTAATTTAAAGAAGGGAGCATATTCATCTAACCAATTATTTTTTTCTATTATTTGTTCTTCTTTAAAACAAATACTTAAAATATATAATTCAACATTAGGGATTAAAGATAATTCCTTAATTGTTTTAATATTAGTTAATAAGGGTCTTTTTGTTTTAAAATCAATCGGTTTTCCAACTTCATAATCAGTAATAACTCCATCCATATCCACAAATATTGCCAGTTTTTTCTTACCATATGTTTTTTTTATTAATTTAACAAAATGCATAGTTACCTCCTTAAGTATAAAGTTTTAACTTGTTCTAATAAATCACTTGCAATCATTATTGATGGTTCAATCGTAGTTAAATTACTTGTATCAATTAATTTAGACTTATCAATTCCCGCTTCAATAATTGGTAAGACTCTTAGTAATGAAGCATTATATCTTTCCACATTACTTTGATTCATTGTTGTTCTTGGCTCAATTGATAAAGAATTTAAATAATCTCTTTTCATTGCTTCTGCACTATTACAATATAAAATATAAAATTGACTTAAATAACCATTAATAGCTTTTAATCTAGTTAAATAATTATGATATGTACTTTGATCAATCATTCTTAATTGATAATACATATCCATCCAGACAAATGTATCTAAAATACCTCGGTCACATAATATTATATCATTAGAACCCAAATTATTATTAATATATTCCTCACCAATTTCATATTGTTTTAAAACAAAACCAACGCGGTCTGCTAAAAGTTTTTGTTTTTCTTCTTTACTCTTCAATGTTTGATAAATCATTCCCGCTGGTTCTGGTAAGTAAGCTGTTTTTAGATCAGCTTTCTTTAAAAATTCAAATAAGTTATCAATTGTTGTTGTTTTACCAGCTCGTGGAGTTCCACTAATTGTTAAAACTATTGGTTTAGGTAATTTACCTTCTACCTCTCTAATTGTTCTTATTTCTTGCTTTTTAGCATCTAAATCTCTTAATCTATTTAATAGTTCGGGACTACTAATAAAAAAACTAGATACTAATTCTTGATAATCTTCTGGATTAAACTTTTCTTCTTGAAATGGCTTAACTTGATTTTCAAGATTAACAAAAGATAAAGCAATTTCTTTTTTGGAATATTTACATTCTTCAATAAATGAAAACTTCTTAAGCTTCTGATCAATAAAATATAAACCACTTGAATTACCTTTTTTAAGTTCAATCTCTAACATATAATTAGAGGGATATTCAACTCCATTTAAAGAGGGAACTGTTTTATCAAATACTACTTCAAATAAGCCCTCATTATATTCCAAATCATACTTAACTCTAGATGTTTTTAGTGAGATTACTTCACTTAAGGATTTAACTGGTATTTTCCACTCATTTTGTAAAAAATCCATTACTTGATTTAAAGAAGTAAAATTCTTTTCTTCTCTTTTAACAATTGATGTTTTATCATTTAAAGGTTTTTTAATTGTCCATTCTTCATGACCACTGCTTATTCTTCTTCTAACAGCAATCCTATAGGTTTCTAAGATGTTATTTTCATCATAATAGGTATCAAAGTTTTTAATATATTCTGGATTAACTAATCCAAAAGCATCCCTAATACATTTAAAATTAGTTTGTTCTTTTTTAGATTCAGATTTAATAACATATTTCTTTTCTTGTTCTATTTCTAAAGAAACAGACTTTTGAATTCTTTTAATAATCTCATTAATCGCTTTTTCATTGATATTATCTAATCTTAATAAAGTTTTTAATAACTCTAAATCAAGCGCTAAAACATGTTTCTCTTTTTTAAGTTCTGAATTTAAGATTTTTGAGCTTTCTGATATATCTAAAATTAAACCAGACTTATTAATAAATATTTTATTATCTTTATTATAAATACTTATTTTTGAACTTGTAGAAAAAATACATGCTGAGTAATTACTAAGTTCAGGAACATCTGTTAATAATTTATTTTTTAAATAGGTTAATGAATTTAAATCATTTACTTCTTTAATTAAAAAATCATCAGTTAGTCTTTTAGTTAAAATTAAACTAGCATACCTCCTAATAACTGGGTTATCACTATTAAGACACTCACGAATGATATTGTTCATTTCAATTTCCGATGTTTCCCAAGTTATCTTAATCTTCGCTATATCTAACAATTTACCAAAAATACTTTCTAAAATACATCCATCATATTTTAAATAAATCGTGTCATAAAGTTCAAATCTTTTATTAAAGAAATTGGCAATTGCAAACTCTGCCCACCCATCAAAAACAACTTCTAAAGAATCATCAATACTTTCTAATGTAATACTATCTAAAATACTTGAATAATCATTTATTTCTCCTGTTACATGTTTAGAATCCCTGTAAATATAATCAATTCGATCAATATCGATTCCACCTGATAATAATTTACTAATTATTAAGACTAAACTATTATCAGTTAACTCTTCGTTACTACCTTTGATTGTCTCTTTAAGTTGAATTAAGTCGATTGTTTTTTTTAAGACTTCCTTACCAAAAGAATTAACAATTGCTTGATGAATTTCTGAATTTGGATTTGTTAATATATTAATCGTATTTGTTTCATGACTACCTGGTAAAAATTTTTCAGATACGTGAGAAAAACACCCATGACCAATATCATGAACAAGGGCCATACACTTAATTGCTTGTTCATCTTTAACTGTTATATTTAAGATCTTAGAAAATTTTATTTTACAAATATCAACTAATTTACAGGCTAAATAATATACACCAATACTATGCTGATACCTTGTATGAACTGCATTAGGATTACAACTAAGTCCTAACTGAGTCTTAGTCTTTAAATCCGCAAATTCTTTACTTTTAACTAATGCTTCATACTCTCTTTCTATTTTAATTGTTCCCCAAATATCTTGCACGACCATTTTTCACCACCAATGCGTATTTTATACACATATCTTTCTATTTTTTAAAGATGTAGTTATACATCTTTATTTTTAAATTTATAGACCTTAGCTGGTTTTGTACCCTCAAACACTTTTGTTTTACTTGTACTTTCTACCAGTTCATTAGCAAGGAGTCGTTTCCGGAAATTTCTCCGATCAAAACTTACTCCTAAAATTAATTCACAAGTTTTTTGAATCTCTGGCATTGTAAAACCATTTGGAAATAATGATTTTAATATATCAGTATTCATTATTTTATCTTTTAAACTAGTAATTGAACTATTAAATATTTGATTATGATCATATGCAAGATTAGGTACTTCATTGATCGCAACCCATTTCGCATTAGAAGTTTTTAAAGTATCTTTTAAGACTGTTACCCTTTTTATATCAATTAACCCTAAATAAGTAATCGCGACCATGCGCATTACTGGTGAACGTTTATAATCACCAAAAACATCAGAAAAATATAAATCAATATCCTCAAGTCCAGTTTTTTCTTTTATCTCTCTTTTTACGCCGTCAAGAAGATCTTCATTATTATATAAAGCCCCACCAGTTAAAGCCCACATCCCCTTATATGGTTCATTCTTTCTTTCAATTAAAAGAACTTTAGTAATACCTTTTTCAACTGTAAAAATCGTCGTAATAACATGAATACCTTGTTCTTTATATAAAGGATTATTTTTTTCCATATTATCACCTCTCAACTAAAGTATAAGTGTATTTTATACACTTGTCAAGAAGAATAAAAATAACAACGTTAAGTCGTTACTTTTTTTAATCTATTTACTACCCGCTTGTTTCGTTTCATTAGTTGCATTTAATTCGGCAAACTCTTTATTATCATACTCTATTTGTTTTGCTTGATCATATTGTTTTTTTATTAAATTATAAAAATTAAATAAATTAGACATTGATGCTAGTGAATTATTACTATTATAAATATTTTCTTCTAACTCTACAATTTTAGGATTAACTACATCATAATTTCCTAAATAGATAGCCATATTTTTCAAACTAGTTACTGTCTTTTTTACAACATCTTCTCCATTAAAACTTTTATCTAAATGAACTATTTCTTTATATTTTAATTCATCTGAATCTTTTGTTTTCTTTTCTTCCAATAGTTTTAAATAATACCCATAAATTTCAACAAATAAACTTTGAACTGAAACGTCATAATTAGGATTTATTGATAGTGGACTCTTTTTTGCTTCTTGAACTCTTTTAACTTCACTACTATATTTATGAATTAATGATTGAATAATAAATGTTGCTTCATCTTCTTTATTTAATTCTTTAGCAACACTTTTAATATCTATGATTGTCTTTTTTGTTTCTTTGGTTATTAATGTATCATCATCTTCTTCAATTAAGTGATTTTCACCATTTCTATAAGTTTCTAAATTAAGAGCTTGAAGAAGTTTTCTTCCTTGTTGAATTGTTTCTTGTTTATATTTTTCTTGGGCTTCTTGTTGTGTTCTTATATATTTTTCGTGACGTCTTTTTTGAAACAAAGCTGGATAGTAATCCTTATCTACATAGAATTTCTCTTTTATTTGTTTAATAACCTCATTTGTGTCAATCCAGGGTGAAATTACACTAGTTACTTCAGGATCATTATTAGTATAATCTTTCCAGCCTCTAATATTTCGATTAATTACTGTTGTTCCATCAAATTTTAAACAATGCCAACCTAGTTCGTTTTTTCTAAAAATTTCTATTTTAAGATAGTGGTCCTCATCAAGAAAAGCCATTAAAAAACTCTTAGCATCAGCTTCTGAAAAACCATTGGATAGTAAAAATATGTAAATAGGAAGAGTTTTTTTCCAAAACTCTTTCTCTTCTTCAGCACTAAAAGTAAGTTTCTTTTCGCGAAATTCTTTTGCTAATAAATCCAAATCTTCCATTGTTACCTCCAAGATAATTATATTATACTATGACTTTATAAACAATTGTCAATTAATGTAAATAATTCTTCACTTGTTTTACAGGTAAACAGTTTTGGTTTTAACTCTTTACTATATGGCAATCCTTTGATATACCATAAAGCATGATTACGAATTTCTAATAATGCAACATGCTCATTCTTATCTTCAACTAAATATTCAAAGTGTTTTTTTAACATTTCTAGTCTTTCTTGATTAGAAATAGGTTCTGGTTCTTTACCAGTTTCTAAGTATTCAACACATTCTTTAATTAACCAAGGATTACCTAAAATACCTCTACCAATCATGACTGCATCACAACCTGTTTGGGCAAGCATCTGTTTGGCTAAATAGCAACTAGTTACATCACCATTACCAATTACAGGAATCTTAACAGATCCTTTGACATCTTTAATTATTTGCCAGTTAGCCTTACCTGAATACCCTTGACTTCTTGTTCTTGCATGAATAGTAATTGCACTAGCTCCTGCTTCTTCGCAAGCTTTGGCTACTTCAACAGCATTAATGCTTTTTTCATCCCAACCACTTCTTATTTTTACAGTTACAGGAACATCGACACTTGTAACAACACTTGACACAATTTTTTTAATTTTATTTACATCTTTTAAAAGTGCACTTCCCGCTTGAGCCCGAACTGCAACTTTGGGAACTGGGCACCCCATGTTGATATCAATAATATCTGGAGCCATAATTTCCATAACCTTTTTAGCGGCAATTACAAAACTTTCTTCATCACTACCAAAAATTTGCTGAGCAATTGGTCTTTCTGATTCAGACATCTTAAGTAAGTCAATAGTCTTATCATTATCATATACTAAAGCTTTATCGCTAACCATTTCAGCAAAGATTAAACCAGCTCCCATACTTTTAATAATTTTTCGATAACTTGAATTACTAATATCCGCCATCGGAGCCATTACAATTTTATTTTTTATTGCTATATTACCTATTTTCCACATTAATACACCAACTCATTTACATTTTTAAAACTTTTTCTTGAGTTTTTCTTTTTTCACTTTCCAAGACTAATCTTTCAAAAATTAAATTATTTTCTTCTAACTCAGGATGGAAATGAACTCCTAAAATAAAATAATTATGATCTTTGTATTCAATTGCTTCACAAACACCATCATCAGTTCTTGCAGAGACGATAAAGTTTTTTCCTACATGTTTAAAATCAAAGCCATGAAGACTTACTACACTTAATCTACTAGTCTTATATACGCTATATAAGATTGATGATTCAACAATTTCAATATCATGTCTAGCACTGTCAATATTACTTCTATTTATGACTACATCTCCGTGAATATTTGGACTAGCAATTTTTCTTAATAATGACCCTTCATTTTCTTCTTTTAGTTGTTGATATACTTCAATAATATTGGTAATTTCTATTGGTTTTTTAAGATCTATTCTATCTAAAATAACACTGAATATATCAATAGCCTGTGCTCCTAAACAAATACCTAGTAATGGCTTATTATTCATTAAGGCATAGTAAATAATTTCATACATATATTTACTAACCTTATTCCCACCTTGAATTAAAAAAGCATCACATAAATCCAATGTTTCTTTGCATAAATTATCATCACTTAATAATAAACCAATTGGAACTGCCCCAGCTTCAATTATTTTTTTTGAATAACCATTAACAAAACTATATTTATCTTGATATGGGTCATCTGATATTAAATATGTTGAATTTGGAACAATTCCTACTAATACTTTTTTCATAATATCTTCCTTACTTCTATTTTTTCCAACAATAGAATTTACTTATTATGCTCTATTTTTAAAATTGCATAATTAGTTTCCAATCTTTTGTTTAAAAAACTAATTACATATTTTTTATTATTAGTTAATATTTTATTGTTAGTAGTAGACTTCAACTCATATGATTCTCCATTGAAATCTATACTTATTAGTATTTCTCCTGCCCAAATACACTTTGCGCCCCTAGGGCATTTGTCTATATGTTTAATGGATTTCAAAATTATATAATTATCCCTTTCATCATCTTTAAAGGTTGCTTTAACATTCCTAAATAGTTTAAAATCAACACCAAGAGCAACATTGATATCTTTAACATATCTCCTACTATAAACAAAATAAATAACCAAAATTAAAAAAAATATTGTTATTATTAAAACTATTTTTTTCATATTATAATCCTCTTATTTCTAACTTAAATAGAAAAATTTAAAAATTATTTAATCAATTCAACTTCATCATTATTACTTAACCCAAAAGCATTCGCATCATCAGTGTCTAAATGAAGTTCATAATAAGCATTATCCGATACTTTAACATTTGCTTCCATAGTACCAGCTTTAACTCCCTCAACTTTAATAGTAACCACGTCTTTATCTTTTAAGCCTAATTCTAAAGCTTTTTCATTATTCATGTGAACGTGTCTTTCCGCTAAAATTAGACCGTTTTCTATTTTCGTTTCTCCAATATTGCCAACTAGAGTAACGCCCTCAGAATCCTCTAAAACACCGCTTCTACGCACCGGTGGCTTAACACCCAATTTGAAAGCATCAGTTAAAGAAATTTCTACTTGATCATATTCCCTAAATGGTCCTAAAATCCGCACATTTTCAATCATACTTTTCTCAGTCTTTAATGTAACTGTATAATTTGAAGCAAATTCGCCAATTTGATTTAAATCATTTCTTTTACTAAATTCCACATTACCAAATAACTTCCTAAATGTACTTTCAGTTAAATGAGCATGTCTTGCACTAACTCCGACTGTTATTTTCATTATATCCCTCTTTCCTTATTTATAAAATATAAACTAAAATATGAAATTATAAAATATATTAAACTTAGTAGTGGTAATATACACTTTATAAATTGATAACCAGTTACATATATTAATATTAATATTGCATAATTAGCTACATAATAAATAAGTAAAGAAAAAACACTAAGTAATAAACTATTTTTAAATAAATATTTAATTGCTAATAAACAAGTAATAATACTACTAAGAAAATAAGCAATTGAGAAAGAAAAAATAAAATCCAAAAATATGTTTAGAACCAAAGTAAAAATAACTAAAGATACTAACCCAGTTAAACTATTGACTAAGATATTTAAAAAA
>CAZSDG010000027.1:10581-13249 GCA_964605575.1 uncultured Muribaculaceae bacterium
AAAAATAACTAAAGATACTAACCCAGTTAAACTATTGACTAAGATATTTAAAAAACCATAATCCCTTAAATACTTAATCGTTTTATTTTTAAATTTATAATTTTTATCATAAGGAATTATTTGATCATCAATAACAATAAACCCTTCTTTAGCGTATTCTAAGATTGGAATATCAGATCCAGAATCAGAATATGATTTACTCATTTTCTTCCCTGGAAATTTTTCTTCAAACTTAACGATTTTATTTTCACCTGAACAATGTAAGCCAATTGTTTTACCAGTTTTTAAATTATACTCAGTAGTAATAACATTTTTTATGTTTAATCTTTTACAAATTGGTTCAATATAAAAATCAAATGAAGCTGAAATAATAACATCATCTTTATGTTGTTCTTTTAAATACCAAGGTTTTATTTTATGTTCATTTAGATCCCAAAAATCTTCAACTAATTCCTGAATATTATTACAACTTTTAACATAACCAAAAATTTTTTCTTTTAATTCAATTGTTTTAATAATCTTTAAAGCATAAAGTGGCAAAAACAAAATAGTATTTAATAAAGATAATAATACTTTAAATGGTCTTTTGGAAAAACTATATTTAAAAAAGTCTACTCCTGAATCTCCCTTATAAATTGTATCATCAAAATCATAGACTCGCATTATTTAAGTCCTTTTAAACCTATTAAGCTCACACCAATAATGATTAGGATTGTTCCCACTATTTGAACCCAAGTAATTGTTTCTTTAAATACTATCGCTGAAATAATAAATATAGCTGTATTAATTAAAGCAACTGATAAAGGGAATGCCCAAGTTAATTTAGTTTTACTTACTATTACAAGCCATAAAACAAAACTAACTGCATAACAAAGTATACCTAATAAAGATAACCAATTAATTGAAATATTTAAACCCTTAACAAAATTAATCGCAATATCCTTACTACCTATCTTAAATATTATTAAACCACTAGAAGCCAAAATTACATACAAAGTAAATAAAACATAGATCATTTCTATCACCATTTCAATTATAATATATATTTAATAAAGAATAAAGGTTTATAGCATATAAAAAAATAAAGATATAATTATTTTTCTTTATTTTCTATTACTTCTTTATTACTACGATCATATAAAACACTAGTTTTTAAAACAAATAAGAATAACACCGCCATCATAATTATATATATAATAATTGCTTCTCTATTATATCCTAAGACATAGAACACAGATATAGCTGAGAAAATAATATTTATTATATATATTATTAAAATTGTTTTTCTAGTACTAAATTTCATCTTTAAAAATTGATGATGAATATGATTTTTATCAGCTTCACCAATTGGTTTATTATTAATAAATCTTCTAAATATTGCAAATATTGTATCAATAATTGGAATTGCTAGAATTAATATTGGTACGATTAATGAAGTTAAAGTAACATTTTTAAATCCTAATAAGGCCACGATTGAAATCATATATCCAATAAACATACTACCAGAATCACCCATAAATATTTTTGCTGGTGGGAAATTATGAACTAAATAACCAAGTATAGATCCTAGCATTAAAAGGCTTATCATCATATCAAGACCTGTTGTTTTATTTAGTAAAAACCCAATCACAATAATTGTTCCAAAATAAATCGATGATATTCCTCCAGACAAACCATCTAGACCATCTATTAAGTTAATTGCATTAATTAAAGCGACAATAAATAATACTGTTATAACAGGACTAATTCCACCAAAGTCAATATAAATGCCAAAGGCTGAAATATTTTGTAATAGTATTTCACCATAAAATACAGCAACAGAGGCAGCAATTATTTGACCAATTAGTTTGTATCTTGCTGACATAGGATTAATATCATCAAATATTCCAATTAGAAGTAGCAGAAAACCACCCATTATAATTCCTAACATTCCCTTCATCTCTTGGGCAAATAACATATATCCCGTAAGGAATGCTAAAAATATTGCTAAGCCACCTAATCTTGGCATTGGCTTAGAATGGACTTTTCTTTCATTAGGATAATCAATTGCATTAACATGAAAAGCAATCTTTTTTACAATAGGCACAAGAAATGTACTTATTAAAAAAGTAATAAGCACAATAATAAATAAACCATTGCCATTAAGACCATATTTCATCCAACCACTTCTTTACTAATTATATTTTAGCACGAAAATCATAATCTGACTTAACAATTTCAAATAATTTATACTTTGGTTCCCAACCTAAGATTTCTTTAGCTTTTGCATTAGAAGCAATTAATTTAGCAGGATCACCGGCTCTTCTTTCACCCATTTCATAATGAACAGGCGAAAGTTTTTCAACTTCTTTAATAACTTCCATAACACTATATCCTTCATTACTACCTAAATTAACTAATAATGATTTATTGTTTTTTAATATATACTTAGCACCTAATATATGTGCTTGAGCAAGATCAGTTACATGAATATAATCTCTAATACATGTTCCATCAGGAGTATCATAATCATCTCCAAAGACCATAACTTTTTCTCTTTTGCCCAGAGCTACTTCATTAACAATAGGCACGATATGAGTTAACTTTTCTTTATCTAAACCTATTTCTAAAGACTCATCAGCTCCTGCTACATTAAAGTATCTAAATATACAATAATTTAAATCATGAG
>CAZSDG010000028.1:0-12591 GCA_964605575.1 uncultured Muribaculaceae bacterium
CTCTTGGTGACATATCTAAAACAAGTCCCATTTTTGAAGGTACACCTTTAAAGAACCAAATATGTGAACAAGGAGAAGCAAGTTCAATATGCCCCATCCGTTCACGACGAACTTTAGCACGCGTTACTTCAACTCCACAACGATCACAAATAACATTTTTATATCTTAATCTTTTATATTTACCACATGAACATTCAAAGTCTTTAGATGGACCAAAGATTTTTTCACAAAATAAGCCATCTCTTTCTGGTTTTAATGTTCGATAATTGATAGTTTCTGGTTTTTTAACTTCACCATACGACCAAGAAAGAATTTTTTCTGGAGAAGCAATACCGATTTTTAAGCCTTTAAAATTATTTACTTCCATCATTATTCATCATCCCCCTCTTCTTCTTCAGTCTCCCCGCCGAGTACCTCTAAGATTTCTTCTTCTGATTCTTCAATATCAGAAAAACTTTCTTTTTCCTCTTCAGCTGGCTCTTCAGATTCAGGAACTAATTCTTTACGATCAATTTCTTCAATTGAAATTGGAGCCTCATCTTTATCTTCTTTTGATTCGATTTCTTTCATTTCAATTAAGTTATCTTTATTATCAATCATTTGAATATCTAAACCAATTGCTTGTAATTCTTTAATTAATACTCTAAAGCTTTCTGGTACTCCGGCTTGGTTAATAATCTTACCTTTTACTAAAGATTCATAAACTTTTACACGACCAATTATATCATCTGATTTTATTGTTAATACTTCTTGTAATATATGAGCAGCACCATAAGCATATAATGCCCAAACTTCCATTTCCCCAAATCTTTGGCCACCAAGTTGAGCTTTTCCACCAAGTGGTTGTTGAGTAACTAATGAGTATGGACCAGTTGAACGCGCGTGTAGTTTATCATCAACCATATGATTAAGTTTAAGCATATACATAACACCAACTGAAACACGATTTTCAAATGGATCACCAGTCATACCATCGATTAATACTGTTTTACCATCTTCATCCATTCCTGCTTCTCTCATCATTTCATGGATATCTTCAGTTTCGGCTCCATCAAATACAGGAGAAGCTACGTGAACATCTAAAGTTTGAGCCGCCATTCCTAAATGAAGTTCTAAGATTTGTCCTAAGTTCATTCTTGATGGAACCCCAATTGGATTTAATAATATATCTACCGGTTTACCATTTGGTAAATATGGCATATCTTCTTCAGGTAAAACTAAAGAAATAACACCCTTATTACCATGTCTTCCCGCCATCTTATCGCCAACTTGGATTTTTCTTTTTTGAGCAATATAAACACATATTACTTTTGAAACACCAGGTGCTAATTCATCACTATTTTCTTTTGTATATATTTTAACATCATGAACTATTCCATCAGCTCCGTGTGGAACTCTTAGAGACGTATCTCTAACTTCACGAGTTTTTTCACCGAATATTGCATGTAATAGCTTTTCTTCTGGAGTTAGTTCTTGAACACCTTTAGGTGTAACTTTACCAACTAAGATATCATTTTCTTTAACTTCAGTTCCAATTTGAATTATTCCATCAGCATCAAGATTTTTTCTTGCTTCTTCACCAACATTTGGAATATCTCTTGTTATTTCTTCTGGACCTAATTTTGTATCACGACATTCAATATCATAATGTTCAATGTGAATTGAAGTATAAACGTCATCTTTAACTAATCTTTCATTTAAGATAATTGCATCTTCATAGTTATAACCATGATAAGTCATAAAAGCAACAGTCATATTCTTACCTAAAGCAAGTTCACCTTTTTCGGTACTTGGACCATCGGCTATAACCATCCCAGTTGTAACTTTATCACCTTTTTTAACTAAAGGCGTATGATTAAAACAAGTAGCATTATTACTTCTTTCAAAATCAGCTAAGTAGTAAACATCTTTACCACCTTTTGTTTTTACTGTAATTGTTTTTGAGTCTGCGTACTCAACTTCCCCATCGGCTTTACAAACAATTGTCGATCCTGAGTCTCTAGCTGCGATATATTCAACACCTGTACCAACAATTGGCGCTTCTGTTTTAATCAATGGAATTGCTTGACGTTGCATGTTTGAACCCATTAAAGCTCTTGTTGCATCGTCATGTTCTAAGAATGGAATACAACTTGTTGTAATCGAAACAATTTGTGATGGTGCAACATCAACAAAATGAACATCTTTACTATTAACAACGATGTTATCACCATTATATCTAGCAATAACTTCTGTGGTTGTAATCGCATTTTTAGCATCTGTTTTAACAGTAGCTTGTGATATATAGTAATCTGTTTCTTCATCAGCAGTTAGATAAACAATTTCATCTGTTAAAGTTCCATCTTTAACCCGACGATATGGAGTCATTAAGAAACCATATTCATTTATTTTTGCATATGAAGCAATCGAAGTAATTAAACCAATATTTGGTCCTTCTGGAGATTCAATCGGACAAATTCTTCCATAATGGGAAATATTAACGTCACGAACATCCATCCCAGCACGATCTCTTGATAAACCACCAGGGCCTAAGCTTGATAATCTTCTTTTATCAGTTAACTCCGCAATTGGATTTACTTGATCCATGAATCTTGATAATTGTGAACTACCAAAGAATTCTTTCATTGCTGCTGTAACTGGACGAATATTAATTAATGATTTAGGAGTTACTGTTTCAATTTCTTGAGTAGTCATTCTTTCACGAATAACTCTTTCCATACGGTTCATACCAGTACGGAATTGATTTTGAATTAATTCACCAACTTGACGAACTCTTCTATTTCCTAAATGATCAATTTCATCAATGTTACCAATGCCGGCAAGTAAATTTAAATAATAACTTACTGTTGCATAAACATCGGAAATTGCTAATCTTTTAACATCAATGCTTTGATCATTACCAATTACTTTATGAGTTACAGTTGGATTATTTAAATCGTATACTAAAACTTCTTGAATTTTATTATATGTATCAAGTTCTTCATTAATAGTTGCTTCTACAGTTCCATAACCATTTTCAAATAATGGACGAATTTCTTCAACTAAAACTTTAGTTAATACTGTATCTTTAGGAACAACCACTTTTTTACCATCTTTAATATCTTGAGCAAGTTTTAAACCAACAAGTCGATCTAATACATTTAATTTTTTATTATATTTATAACGACCAACTTTAGCTAAATCATATCTAAATTTATCGAAAAATCTTGTAACTAAATGATTTTTAGCACTGTCTAATGTCGCTGGTTCACCAGGTCTTAATTTTTCATATAATTCGATTAAAGCTTCGTCTGTATTTCTTGTACTATCTTTTTCTAATGTGTTTCTTAAATATTCATTATCACCAAAAAGACTAATGATATCTTCATCATTAGATAAGCCTAAAGCACGAAGTAATGTTGTAACTGCAACTTTACGAGTACGATCGATACGAACATAGACTACATCTCTAGCATCAAGTTCAAATTCTAACCAAGTTCCTTTATTCGGAATCATTGTTCCTTTAATAACTGGTCTTCCATTCTTATCTATTTCTTTTTCAAAATAAATACTTGGACTTCGTACAAGTTGGGAAGCAATTACTCTTTCAGCACCATTAATAATAAATGTTCCCGCCGGAGTCATCAAAGGCATATCGCCTAAGAATACTTCTTGTTCTTTAACTTCACCAGTCTCGTGAATAAACACTCTTGCTTGAACTTTTAAAGGCGCAGCAAAACCAACCTTACGTTCTTTTGCTTCTTTAATTGAATAACGCGGTTCATCAAACGAATAATTTCCAAATTCTAAGGAGATGTTACCAGTAAAGCTTTCTACTGGAAATAAATCATCAAAGACTTCTCTTATTCCACTTTCTAAAAACCATTGATATGATTTTTTTTGTACTTCTAGCAAATCTGTTAATTCTAGCGTGTTCTTTGTTTTAGAGAATGATCTACGTTCTCTATGGTCACCAAATTTTTCTACTTTGTACGCCACTCTTTCACCCCTACACTAATATTTGGAAATCCCCTTAAAAGGACATACCACCAATTTATAATTTTAACAACCTATTACCTAGTTGTCAATTGTTTTTGCTGAAAAAACGTAAAATCCTTTACTTTTTTTCACTAAATCTACATTATATAACTCTTTGATAGCTTTTTCGATGCTTTTTGCCCCTTGATCTTTACGAATTACAAACCAAAGTTCACCATAATCATTTAAATATTTTTTTGCATTTATTAAAAAATCTAAGACCACTTTTTTACCAGCTCTGATTGGCGGATTAGTAACCACTAAATCAAACCTATCATTAATCTTTTCATAAGCATTGCTTATATATGCCTCAGCATCCACTTTATTTTCTTTAATATTCTTCTTACACAAATGAATACTTCTTTGATTAATATCAACCATGTCTACTCTAGAATTAAATATTTTGCCCAAAACAATTCCAATGTAACCATAGCCACAGCCAAGATCTAATATCCTTTTATACACTTTATTATTATCTATTATTGATTCAACAAGAATCTTACTACCATAATCAATATGATCTTTAGAGAATACGCCTAAATCACTATTGAATACAAAATCAATATCATTCAATTGATATTTTATAATTCTTAGCTTGCTAGCTAAATTTTCATTGTTTTCAAAATATTGATTCAAACTCGATTTCATCTCCAAAAGTAAATATGTTGTTATTATAGCATCATAAAGCCCTTTAAAGCAAGGGTTATATAGATATTTTGGAATTAAATCGTTAAATGTATAGTAAAAATTTCAACTTTTATTATAAGCTAAGTGAATTATGGTAGATAAATTTCCCATTTTTTATTATTACATATATTGAATTATCAATCAGACTAACACCATTATCATTAATATATATGACAGTATCTTCTGGTAAATATATCGTTTTATATTTAAGTGAATATTCACTTAAATATGATTTTCTTTTCTCTAAACTAGTTGGATTATAATGACATAGTAATGAATAATTATTTAAATAATTAAATCCAGAAGTATCTTGATTAACAAATAATTTATTATCATCTAATAAACAACTATCTATATCGTTACCAAATATTATCGCACCAGCACTACTTCCAAAGATAATTCCTCCATTTATTAAATAATTTCTTATTTTTTGAAAATTATTATTATCTTTTAATTCTTTTAATAACTTATAAGTATTTCCTCCACCTATAAAAACCGAACTATAATCAGCAAAGTCTTTTTGTGATAATTCTAATGATGATTTAACCATCTCAAAATCACTAATATTAATTAGTTTCATTTCCTCTCTAAACCAATCATAACAACTATCATATTTTTCACTTGCCATAGCTAGCGGAATATATAACATCGGTTTCTTTTTATCGATTATTTTAGCAAACTCTTGTAATGCGGGTAATATTTGCTTTCCAGAGCCACCACCACATAAAAATAGTTTCATTAAATTTTATTAATTCTTTCTTTTATTCGATCAACACCAAATAATTTCATTATTTCATAAAGATCTGGGGTCATATGTTGTTTAGTTAAGGCAACTCTTATAACCGTTGCAATATCCGCAACATTTCCTTTATAATTATCTGGATTATTTTTATAATCTTTCATATTTGCTGCATAACCAAAATCTTCAGCAAGTAATTTAACTTTATTAAACCAAGTTTCTTTATCATCATTAAGATCATAATAACTATCGATATATTTAGTTAATATCTCTTTAATTTCTTTTTTATCAATTATTTTTTGATAATCATATTCTTTTTTATAGTTATCAAATAATTCGTCATACATATACCAAATTTGTGACTTAATTTCTGAGTAACAAGCATAATCTTTTCTTGGTTTTTCTTGTTCTCTTTCAATATTTAATATACTAATTGAATAATCCTTATATTTAGTTAACAAATCAGCAAATTCAGAATCAAATTCTAAAGCCCAATTTAATAAATATTCATATAATTCACTAGCTTTCATTCTTGAAATATAATTTTCAGAAATATTAAATAGCTTAGCAACATCAAAAATTGGTCCGCTTTTACTTGATTTAGAAAAATCAAAAATAAATTCATCTAAACTTTTATCTAAGTTTTCTTGATACCAAGCTTCAAAGTTCGAGTTTGAAATAGTTAGTACATAGGCCAAGGTTGCTTCTACTGGAATTCCCTTTTCATGATAATAACTAGCCGCAGCTTCCGGGTCTTTTCTTTTAGATAATTTTCTAATTGAATCGCCATCTTTTTTATTAACCGGTGGAATATGAGCATAATTTGGATGAGGTTCTCCGTAAGCTTTAAATAGTTCTAAATGAAAAGGAACTGAAGAAAACCAGTTATGATCTCTAATAACATGGGTTGTTCTCATTAAGGTATCATCTACTAAATGAGCAAAGTGATATGTTGGTAGCCCATCTGAACTTTTTAAGATTACTTCATCTTTATCATTAGCTGGAAATGTTACTGTTCCTTTTACTAAATCGGTAAATGTTACCTTATCATTAAAATTACCCATCGATTTAAAACGCATAACATATGGTTCACCATTCTTAATTTTTTCGGCCATTTCAGCATTAGTTAATTTACGACATTTAGCATAAGGTCCATAATAACCTAAACGATCTTTTCTTTCCTTTTGTCTTTCTCTCATAGTTGTAAGTTCTTCTTCACTACAAAAACAAGGATAAGCTCTACCTAGTTCTACAAATTTCTTCGCAAAAGCGTGGTAAATATCTTTTCTTTGACTTTGAATATATGGACCATACTTACCAATTTCTTCTGATTCATTTAATGGACATTCATCAAATTCGATATTGAAGTTTCTCATATCATTAATAATTCCTTGAATACCATCTTTAACATATCTTTTTTGATCAGTATCTTCTATCCTTAAATAAAATACTCCATTTGTTTGTTTAGCAACTTTTCTTTCAATATATGCTGCATAAATATTTCCCATATGCACAAACCCAGTTGGACTTGGTGCATAACGAGTTACAGCTGCACCCTCTTTTAAATCTCTTTTTGGATATTTTGCTACAACCTCATCATGTTCAACTTTTAAGTCTTTAAAAATTAAATTGGCTAATTCTTGATTTGTCATTTTATCCCTTCTTTCTTAGACAAAAAAAGCAATTCTCCGCAAGGACGAATTACTCGTGGTACCACCTTTTTTTATAATATTATATTATCTTTAAATCTTAACGCGATTAACGGAATGATTTGTATACATCATCCAGCTCCAAAGTTTCTTTCAAATAATTATGTTGTTAATTCCCACCAACCATTAACTCTCTTAATACATGCCTATTTTACTCTTCTTTTTCTTTGCTTTTTAGAAACTAATTGTAGTATATCATTACAGTTTATTCCTGTCAAAATATTATTTATATTTATTAAGCACCGCATTAATTATTTGTGGGTAATATTTCTCAATATTAGGAAACTGGTCACGATTATTTTCATAATATATTAAAGAATCCAAAACATCTTTAATATTTATAAAACCCATTTCTTCTTCGTAAACTATGCTTTTTTCATATTGTTCCCAGTTATCTATTCTATTTATTAATCCCCATCTTAATGTAGAGGCTCTAATTACATATTCATTTAATATTGTCGCATTTGTTCCATATGCTTGTTTTGACATTTTCTTAAAAATATCACTAAATATTTTCTTTTTATTAATTATTTGGTCATATTTATCTGTTAAAGGATTAATAATGCTATGGCTAAATTCATGATGAATTAAACTTAAATAACCAGCAGCGGTCTTACCACCAGAGTAAGCGTTGCTATCATCAGTAGAGTGAGTATTAACACAAATATTACAACAAATCTCTTCACTATTGTTAGTGCCATAATTACCTCTCGTTTGCCAAGGAATTAAATTTACAACACATTTTTTTGTCAAAGAAATACCATAGTAGTTTTCTAATGAGGCAACCAGGTCAATTTTACCAACATTTAATTTAACATTATCAATTAAAAGCGGTAAGTTTATTTGCTCTATACAATAAAGACACAATTGGCTTTCCATCTTGCATACTAATAACATAGCTTTCAGCCTTTTCTTGAACTTTACTAATATACAATTGTTGTTCAGTTGCTGGTAAACCTTCAAATTTCTTTTTAGCATAATAATATTCTGCTGCTTCTTTTACTTTTTGACTATATTCATAATCTTTATCATATTCATCACTATTTTTATAATTCTCTGCAATTATAGCTAGTTTTTCATTGTTCATTGACTGAGTTATTTCGCCTTTATAAAGCTTAATAGCTAATTGCTGACTATGCCTAGGCGATTGTTGACAATAGACGACTCCACGTTCTATTTTACCTAGGGGATCTACCGCTATGGCTTGTTCTTCAGTTAATCTGCCAATATAATTTCCTAAATTGATATTTTCAACTAATCCCAAATTTACTCCAGAACCATATATTTCTATTCCATTTTTATAAGTTGCAATATAAATAACCGTTGGGGTTTTTCTTGGTTCCCAATCAACTATAGGTAAAGTAAATTTTTCTAAATTAATTACTCCCACAGTTTTGCTTAGTGAAGTAACTAAATTTAATTCATATTGCGCTTTTTCACTAAAAAAATGACTAATATTATCTATTTGGTTTTGTAAATCAGCTTGCTTTTTCAGATCTTCTTCTGTTGTAAAAAAGCTTAATGAATTTAAATCAACTTCAATTTTCTTACCCTGATATTCCACCTTTAAACTTCTACTATTAGGATAATAAGATAATGAAAAAGGAACCTTGTTAAATGTAGTGGTTCGCACCGAACCAGTATCACTAACTAAATATTCATTACCATCAAATTCAAATTTCGCATATTTTGTTTTGATTTTTTCTTTTTGCTTTGTAAGGTCTTTATACTTATTCAGAAGAGAATGCAATACTTGTTTTTGTTCAGGCGATATTATTTCCAGAGTCCTAAATAAAGTTTCTTAAAGCTTTTGAAAAACGGTATCCATATACAAAAGATCAGGAATTGGCCTTGTTCCAAATTTATCTATCAACATCTTATAGTCTTTGAAGCTAAGTTCTCTGTATTCATTTACTTTTATATCGATTAATGATCTTTGAACATCAATATAACTTTGATCTTTTACTGCTTTTTCTAAATTATAGCCTTGATCCCTATTCTTATCTTGATATTTTTTTGATAGCCTAATAAAATCATTCCACCAATAGGCATTTGAACTTTTTGCTGGAATATATCCATCCAAAAATGTTGAATAATTATTCACTTTATTTTCCAGTAAGTTGGCAAATTCCATCATCTTAACTTGGGGGCGATATGCTCTACTTTCAGGGTAAATTTGATTAGTCAACATTTCTGTTAGGGCTTCATTAACAAATCCTCCCTTCGAAATATTAGCGTCTTTATAAGGGTCATTATGAATACCACGCATTACTATAAAATGAATAAACTCATGGCATAATACTGACTCAGTTACTCCTCTGTCAACACACGACTCATCAATTGCTATTCCTTTAGGACTGTAAAATCCTAAAGCTTTTATTTCTGAGAGTTCTTTATTTAATAAAATAGGTAATTTTTTATTTTTATCCTCCGTTAATAAAAATTCTTCGAAAAATTCTGCATAATTTCTTAGCCCTGTATAACCGTTAGCGTTAAAATAAGCTTGCATTTTCTTTAACACATTTTTAAATGACTCCATTAACCTTGGGTCAATATCGATTTTACTTAAATTTTCCTCTTTTAATAAGTCAATAAAACTAGTATCTTCCATATAAAACTCCTTCTATTAATAATGTAGCATGATTATTATAACAATATTGTTTATATATTATTTTTTACGTCAATTAGTAAATACAATAGTTAAGGAAATAATTAAAAGCGAACTTTAATTAAATTCGCTTTTAAAATATTTTAACTCATTTTTTTGCAGTTATTCCATAATATCTTCTTCTTAAAAGAATCCCTTTAGGAAAAGTATTCTCTTTAACATACTGTTCAAATATATTATTATCTAATTCCTTTTTATAATAATCTCCATATGTATCACTGTTTTCATCTAAAAAATCATCAATTATCGGAGTTTTAAGTAAAAGAGCTAATAAATCATCTTTAGTTTCAAAATACTCTCTTATATAGATTGGTACAAGTTCAACTTCTTTGAACCCAGCAGCAATTATATTTTCATAATCTTGTTGCCCCATTCCTTTTTGATCATTAAACCCTTGTCCCCGATTAAACATTCTTTTTAATTGCCAACAATCTAAAAAATCTACCCCTCTAACGATAAATAAACCGCCCGGTTTTAGGCATTCATATACCTGTTTAGCATCGATTATTGTATGTCTTGCAGTTATAACATCAAAGAAATTATCTACAAAATCCATTTTTAAATTATCCATTAATTTAAATGTTATATCTCTACGACCGCTTTTTTTAAGATTTTCTTCTGCAGTCTTAATCATTTCCTTTGCTAAATCTGTAGCGATTATGCATTTTGCTTCAGGAAAATTCTTTAAGACAAGTTCGCCACCACCCGTTCCCAGATCTAAAACAACAGAATCTTTATTAATATTTTTTTGAAGTATTTCTGTCATGCTCCAATTAGTTAACTTTTCTTCTGTGGATTTTACGTGACTAAAATCCCAATCTTTTATTTTTTCATAAAAATTTAATTCATTATTTTTCATATTTTTCCTCTCCTCTGTGATTGTAATAAAAAAAGAACCTCCTTTCATGCATACGACAAAACCAATCACAAATTAATGTGTATGATATTTGCCATTCATGAAAGAGATTCTCAACTCTTATCATTATTAAAACAGTTGTTTTATTTTTCTTTGGTAGTAACACGCGAATGGACGAATTGAACTACTACAAGTGAATAATAACAAAATTATTCTTAATCGTCAATTATTATTACTCTTCAGATACATATTTTATTGGTTCATATGTTGAACCAGTAAACCAAACTTCACCTGATTCCAAATCTCTTATTAAAAATAAAAATGGTTTATCAAATGTTAAATCTATTTTCTCGATTGGAACTTTATATACATAATCAAATCCACAATCAGCATTACCTAAACCACCAACTTCTGTAGCGGCCGCTGCTTTAATTCCTTCATTAGAAAATTCAATATTTGCTTTATGAGAGGCCGAACTGATTACAGCTTTGTCGTCTGTCATCTTTGATAAGTTTGCTTTAGTATTGTCAAAAACATCACTAATTCCTAATGTTTTTAAATCATTTATTAAATTAAACTCACTTTCAAACTTAAACATTGGAATATCACCAAAAATTTCAGTAATAAAGCCTTCTTTAAAGTTATTTGATTCAATTGATTTTAAATTATTTATTAATGCTTTGATATTATCAACACTTAGATTATTAACATACTCATCCAAGCTGTCTTTTTTAGGCATAATACCAATATACTGTAATGTTGTTCCTGAATAATTTTTTAAATTTTTAGCAAATACTTTTACATCGCTATCTACATGGAATAAAAAGTCTGTAGAGCTGCTAACATCATTATAACCGACCTTTATTTCCTCTATATATTTTTTCAAATATAACTCTGTATCGGTGATTTCATCTCCACAAGCACCTGGTTTTCCGTCAGCAATCCACTTATCATAAGCCGATTTAACAGTATTCTTAATATTCTCTTCACCAAGAGCATTAATAATATCATATCTATTAATAACCGCGCCTATTTCAACAGCCTTGGCTTTTGTTGAATTATTATTAAATTTAAGTTCAGTGTATCCAACACCAGGTAAAGGATATATAATTTTTTTGAAATTACGATGAGCATATATAACTTCATATATATCTTCTCTATTTTGAATTTCTTTAACCCACTCCATATCAATTGCTAAAGCATTTACTAAAATAAAATCTTTATTTGATACATCCGAAAATAAATCATTTATTAGATTAAAAGTTTTTTCTTTAACCCAATTATTTAAATTATCAGGAGTTTGAAAATCATCATAAATTAAACTTGCGTAATATTTATCAGTCAATGTTTGTTGATAACTATCCCTTATAGAATCTTTATAACTATCTTTAATAAACATTGCATTTGCAAATGACATATTATTGTTATTAACGTATTTTTTTGCCTTATAAGAACCTAAAACATTAGTAATTTGTTCATTGCTTTTACCAGCAGTCGCTTCTTTTAGCATTTCTAATGCATATCTAATTGATAAGGGACTGTAAATTATATTCTTCTTATTGTTATTCAGCTTTAAAAAATGAAGGTCTAATTCTGGCAAAAGTTCATTATTATTTGCTTTTACTTCTTGAGATGACGATGACGATGATGATTTTTCTTCATCTTTTTTATTACTTAGTAATAAAAATACACCTATGCTAACTATAAAGAAAATTAAAATAGATACAAAAATTACTATTTTATTTTTATTATCCACTCTAACCGTTTTTTCATTACTTTCAATTTCAAATCCGTTATTTTCTTTTTCCGTATTTTCAACCTCTTTCTTATTCTATTATAGCAAATAATAAATTGATAATCATTTACTTTATGATATTTATCAACTAAAGAGTTAAATGATTTGAAATTTCTTCAA
>CAZSDG010000029.1:0-11467 GCA_964605575.1 uncultured Muribaculaceae bacterium
CCGAAAGGTCGGGCAACCGGCGCAGGGGTTCGAATCCCTTTTCCTCCGCCAATTTTTATATCGCGGGATGGTAGCAGTTTGGTAGCTCGCCGGGCTCATAACCCGGAGGTCGTAGGTTCAAATCCTTCTCCCGCAACCATGGTTCCGTAGTGTAGCGGTTATCACGTCTGCCTGTCACGCAGAAGATCGCGGGTTCAATTCCCGTCGGAACCGCCATTTGGCTTCATAGCTCAGTCGGTAGAGCAGAGGACTGAAAATCCTCGTGTCGCTGGTTCAATTCCCGCTGGAGCCACCAGGTTACTAAAAAATGCCCATTTAATGGGTTTTTTATTTTCTTTTTTTTAATGTACATAAATAGATATTTTTGTTATAATTTAATTAGAATGTAGGAATGATAAAATGAATAATAACGAAGAAAAAGAAATGAAAAAAACAAATCAAGGATTAGAAGCAATAAAAATTGGTGAATTAAAACAACCAAAATCAAGATTGACATCACTAATAATGTTTATTGTTATGAGTTTGTTTATTGCAGTTGTTTTCTTTTTACCAGATATTAATGATTTCATTAAAAAAATGACAACTCCTTCAACATCAACCGATAAAACATCAGCAATTATTCTTGAAGATAATAATCAAAATCACTTTCCTCTAAATAATCAAAGTAAAATCTTCATTCAAAATCATCGTTTAACTAGATTTACTAAATATGATGATACTAAAACATTAGAATTTAAAATTGCTAATTATACTACAGAACAATCCAGCATCGATAGTAAAAATTGGTATATTAGATTTTATGATGAAAATAAAAATTATTTAGACTTTGTCAAGATAACAGGACAAATAATTCCTCCAGATAAAGAAATGAATTTTAAGGTAAATTTAAATGAAAATACTAACCAAGCTAAATTTATATTAGTTGGTAAAATAGAAGAAAGTGACTATCCAGAGGTTAAATATACTATAAACGAAGAAGGGGAAAAATATTTTACTTGTGAAAAAAACAAAAAACAATTTAGCTACTTTTTCAACGAAAATAAATTGTTTAAAGTAATCGAATATTATGAGGCAAATAATGCAGAATTGGATAAATCTAATGAATTTGGCGAAGGAAATATTCCTTTGTCAGAGGTTGTCAAAGAAACTTATGAAGTAAAATATAATAATTTTGAAAATAATCCAAATGTTGAAGCGACATTTGTAACCTCTGCTTCTGGTTTTATTTATAAGGTAATAATTGATCTAAGTGATGGAAAATTTACAAGTATAGACGAAAAATATTTTACTAAAGATGTTGAATCTAAAAAAATATTCTTTGCAATGAAATCAGAAGGATTCGATTGTAAGTGAAACCAAAATTTATTATAAAAGATTTTGAAGGTCCTCTGGATCTTTTACTTCATTTGCTTAAAGAAGCAAAGATGGATATTTATGATATAAAAATAGTTGAAATTACTGATCAATACATGCAGTTTATTTATAATATGGAAGAATTGAATATTGATGTTGCTAGTGAATATCTAGTGATGGCCTCTGAGTTACTAAATTTGAAAAGTAGGCATCTATTAAATCAAGAAGACGAAGAATCAGAAGAAGATGGTATTCATTCGGTAGAAGAATTACAAGCAAGAATAATTGAATATGAAAAATATAAAAATATTACTAGTGATTTTAAAGATTTGGAAGAAAAAAGAAGTGAAGTTTACACAAAATTTCCGTCATTATTATCAGAGTATATTGAGCAAGATGTAGAAATCAATACAGATATAAGTGTTAATGATCTACTTGATGCCTTTTCTTTATTTTTAGAAAGGCAAAAATTAAATAAACCATTAAAAACTAAAATTGTTAAAAGCGAGTATAATGTTGAAGATAGATGTAAAACAATTAGGAAAATATTAAAAGAAAAAAAGAAAATCGATTTTACTGAATTGTTTGATATAATAACAAAGGAGTATGTAGTTGTGACTTTTTTATCAATTTTAGAATTAGCAAAAAAAGATGAAATAAAATTACAGCAGGATAAAAATTTTGGCACAATAATGATAGAAATGAAGTGAACTAATGAATAATTTGCTGGGAGTATTAGAAGGAATACTTTTTGTGGTTGGTGATGAAGGTATAACATTAAAAAGCATTTGTGAAATTTTGGAAATAGAAATGTCTGAAGCAAAAGATCTTTTAATGGAACTAAAAAAAACTTATGAAAATGATACAAGAGGAATAAGAATAAGTTTTTTGGGAGACGCTTTTAAATTAACGACTAAAAGCGAGCATAAAGAATATTATCACAAGATTGCCGAATCACCAGATGTTAATAATTTAAGCCAAGCAGCTTTAGAAATATTAGCAATAATCGCCTATAATCAGCCGATTACTAGAGTAGAAGTGGATGAATTAAGAGGAGTTAGCTCTTCCCAAATAATTAGGAAGTTAGTTGCTCGAGGGTTTTTAAAAGAAGCTGGTAAAGCCAATACGCCAGGAAGACCGAATATTTATAAAACAACATCATTTTTTCTAGATTACTTTGGTTTAGCGACTATTAATGATTTACCAGAAATAAAAAAAGAAAACCAAACATCAGAAAAAGAAATGGAATTATTTACTAGCATTTATAAAGATGAATAAAGTTTTTTAATAGGAAAAAGTATGATACAATTTCTTTAGGCCCGTGTGATGGAACTGGTAGACGTGCTGGATTCAAAATCCAGTGGTAGTAATACCGTGTCGGTTCAAGCCCGACCATGGGCACCAAAATTAATAATAACCGTGTTGATAAATTGCCGAAATATCAAGAGGTTATTTATAAAAGAATATTTAAAACATAGGAGGTTTTATGAAAGGTAAAAAAAAGATAATTTGGTTAGCAATAGGAGTATTATTAATAATAATTTTTGCTAATTCAAACAGTAAATCAAAAGTAATACTAGGCGAATATAAAGGAATAAAGGCAGAAAAAACTAAAGTTGTTGTTACAGATAAACAAATAAATGATCAAGTAAACACTAATATTATGGATAATATTAAACCATCAGTTATTAAAGACCGTGCCGTTATCAAAGGTGATATTGCTAATATTGACTTTGTGGGAAAAGTTAATGGTGTAGCCTTTGAGGGTGGAGCGGCAGAAAAGTATGATCTAACTATTGGTTCTGGTAACTTTATTCCAGGCTTTGAAGATCAAATCATCGGAATGAAAACTGGTCAAACAAAAGACCTTAAAGTGACGTTTCCAGACCCATATCAAAACAATCCAGAATTAGCTGGAGTAGAAGCTGTCTTTACAACAAAATTAAATTCAATTTCTGCTAAAAAGAAACCCGATAAAATTACTGATGATTTAATTAAAAAAACTTTTAAAGAATACTCTACTTTAAAAGAATACCGTGCTTCTGTTCGTAAAGAATTAGAGACAAAAGCCAAAGAAGAAATAGAAAAAACTGTAGCCAATGAAGTTTGGGCTGAAATTTTAGCTAATGCTAAGTTTGAAACCATATCTGGTAAAAAAACAAAGTATTATGAAAAGCTATTTGTAGAAAATCATACAGCTTATGCAGAATTATATAATGTTTCACTCCAAGAATTTATTGAAAAATACTTAGGGATGAATCAAACAGAATTTAATCAAGAAAAAGAAAAATATGCAAAAGAAACAGTTAAAACCTTCGCGCTTTCTGAAGCTATTGCTGAAAAAGAAAATATAACTGTTAGCAAAGAAGAATTTGATAATTATATGAAAGATACAAGCTTTAATGATGAAAGAAAAAAACTGTTCGCCGAGAATGTACAAGACGAATTATTATATAAGAAAGTTTTAGAATTTGTGGTTAGTAAAGCGGAAATAATTGAAGTTGATAAAAAAGATTAAGTAAGAGAAAATATTTTCTCTTTTTTTATGATAAAAAAGTGTAAAAATAAATGTTGCACTTGACATTGTACTTATTATTTTGTGATATAATCAAATAGGTGATATAAATGAGAAGAACATTGAAACCAGAAGTAATAATCATCAGTACTATTTTTATGGCACTAGTCGCGATAATACTTTTAATGCTGCCCAAAGATATTTATATTGTGAAGTTTGAACCGCTAGTTCGTATTGGTTTGAACTCAGAAGAAAAAATTGATAAGGTTAAAATGTGTTATGGAAGCAGGTATTTTCATGGTGAAGGTTCTTGTCAAGATATTTCAAAAAACATTACAGTAACAGGAAAAATTGATAATAAGAAAATAGGCAATTATGTATTAGTATATTCAATTGACTATAAAGGAATAAAAAGAACTTTAAATCAAACAATTCAAGTATATGATAATGAAAAACCAGAAATTGATTTTTTAGGTGTAGAAGTGGTTTCAAAATGCCCTAATGGCAAAATATCGGAAAGTGAATTTAAAGCAAGTGATAAACAAGATGGTGATTTAACAAAAAAAGTAAAAAGAAAGATTGAAAAAGACAAATATGTATATACAGTAACAGATTCTGCAGGTAATAAAGCAGAGGCAACTAGGTCTATTTTAGAAGGGGATTTAATCCCGCCAATAATTGAATTAAAAAGTGGCAATGAAATAAAAATCGCTTTAAATGAAAAATATATAGAGCCTGGATACATTGTTACTGATAATTGTGTTGATGATTTAAGCAGCAAAGTAACTATAGAAGGTACAGTCGATTCTAGCGTTGAAGGGGTATATTTTCTTACATATTTGGTGACAGATGAATCAAACAATCAAGCTTCAATTGTTAGAAAGGTTATTGTCGGTAATCCAAAAGAGCAACCTGCTCAAAAAGTTGTTTATTTAACTTTTGATGACGGACCAGGTATTTATACTGGACAAATTTTAGATGTATTAAAGAAATATGATGTCAAAGCAACGTTTTTTGTGACTGCTCAATTTAAAAATTATTTACCAATATTAAAAAGAATTCATGAGGAAGGCCATAGTATTGGAGTTCATAGTTATTCCCACGTATTTAAAAACATATATGCTAGTGAGGATAATTTCTTTGCTGATATTGATAAAATAAATGCAATCATAAAAGAACATACTGGTCAGCATTCTAGGTTACTAAGATTTGCTGGTGGTGGTTCTAATCGAGTGTCTAAGTTTAATCCAGGTATAATGACTAGACTGGCAAAAAAAGTAACAGAAAATGGTTATGCATATTTTGACTGGAATGTGGATAGTAATGATACATCTCTTACTAGTCCAGACAAAATAGCTAATAAAGTAATCGAACAATTAAAATATAAATCATTATTTTATATAGTATTGCAACATGACATTAAAGTTGCAAATATTAAATCAGTTGAAAAAATTATTGAATTTGGTTTAAAGAACAACTATGTATTTAAGCCCCTAACAGTCAATAGCCCAACTGTTCATCATCAAATTAATAACTGATCTATTGCATAATTAACTCCTTTATGATATAAGTAATATATATGGATAGAACTTGATAATATAAGGGAGGATTATATGAACGTTAGTTATGATTTATTAAAAATATTTTATATAGTTGCTAAAAATCAAAGCATTTCAAAGGCAGCAAAAGTTCTTAGTGTTTCGCAACCAGCCGTATCTCAATCGATTCAAAATTTAGAGAAGGCTTTAGCTGGACAATTATTTATTCGCTCTAAAAAAGGTGTTACGTTAACCGAAGAAGGTAAATCTTTATTTACTTATGTTAATGAAGGCATGAATTTGATATATAATGGTTTAGAAAAATTCCAAGAATTGAAAAATTTAGAAGTTGGAAAAGTCAAAATAGGTGCTAATCCGATTATTAGTAAGCATATACTAATGCCATATTTAAAAAAATATCATGATAAATATCCAAACATTGAAATTGAACTTGTTCACGATATAACAGCAAATTTGTTAAAACAATTAAAAATAGGTAATATTGATATCGTTATAATGTCTGTGCCTAGAAAAGACTTTCCTGATTTTGAAATATCTGGCTTTAAAGATGTTCAAGATGTATTTATTGCTAATAACAAATATTATGAAAAAGCCAAGTCTTCATCAAACATCCATGAATTATTGAAATTGCCTATTATAGTTGAAAAAAATCCGTCAATTAGTCGAGCATATTTTGACTTATTATTAAAATCAAGAAATTTAGATTATCCACCAAGTATGGAAGTAGATAGTCAAGATCTATTAATTGACTTTGTTGCAAATGGTTTTGGTATTGGTTTTGCAACTAAAGAGTATATAGAAGATGAATTAGAAAATCAAAAAGTATTTATAATAGATGTTGGTCAAATTCCTAAAAGAAAAGTTGGCTTAGCTATCTCTAAAAAAGGTAATATTAGCCTGAGTGCTAAAAAACTTGTTGATTTAATCAAAGAAAATTAAAATACTATGGTATACTATTCGTAGTAGTAGGTGAACAGATGGAAAAAAATATTGTTCTAGAAAAACTGAGAAAAAAGAATAAGTTTAGCTATCAACAGATGGCGGATTACATTGGAGTTAGTAAACCTTATTATTGGCAATTAGAAAATAACCAAAGAAGGCTATACTATGATTTAGCAGTTAAAATTGCTAAAGCCCTAAAAGTTAAACCAGATGATATCTTTTATCATCAATATGAAAATGGTAAGTAATATGTCTAGTACATATTATTTTATTTGTTTAATAATATGTTTTGATATATAATTAAGATGGTGAATAATAGATGGAAGTATTCGATTTAGAAAATAATATTAATACAACAGCCCCAGCATCAGAGACTTTTATACCGACTAACAAAGTAAGTATAATCGAATCTTATGGTGAGGATTTTACGACTAAAGAATATATTACTGACCCAGCAATTGCTCGTGATCAAGAAATAAAGGAATCTATTCTTATTTTATTAACGCCAGAAAAAAGTACACTTTTAGTTGGTAAACCAGGAATTGGTAAAACAGCCATAGTTGAAGGTTTAGGATATCGAATTCAAAAAGGTTTAGTTCCTGATGCCTTAAAAGATTGGAAGCTAATTAAAATAAATATTACTAGTTTATTGGGTACTTCAATTAGTGAAGGACAAACAGAAAATCGAGTGGAATTATTAGTTCAAGAATTAAAGACGCTTTCAAAAACCATTATTTTCATTGATGAAATTCACTTATTAATAAATAAAACTGCAGGATCTAGTATGGATATTGCAAATATGTTAAAGCCAGGATTAGATAGAGGAACAATAAAAATGATTGGGGCTACGACAACTGAAGAGTATGAAACCTATATTTTGAGAGATAGAGCCTTTTTAAGAAGATTTCAAAAGGTTGATGTTCCAGAACCTGATATTCCAACAACAGCTAAGATTTTAATGGGAACATATCCTAAAATAGAAAAACAAACTGGTGTAAAGATGGGGTATACCGACTTTATTCGTGAAAAAATTATGTTATTTATTGTTGAGATGACAAGTGAGTATAAAAGAGTATATGAAGTTGCAGCAAGATACCCAGATGTTTCTTTAACAGTTTTGGCAAACGCCTTTAGTAATGCTGTATTTGAGAATGCTAAAGAGGTAAAATTAAAACATGTTTATCAAGCAATAACAAATGCCAAAAATATATATGAAGATGCTAAAGTCAAAGAAAAAGCAAGATTTAAAGAGATTTTCAAAGATTTAATAATCGAAGAGGGATTAGACTTAGATAAAATGTGAAAGAAAAGGGATGGCAGTGGCTAAAAAAACTGAAGAAATAGTAGAAAAAGGAATAGAACCAATTAGAGTATTAGTCATAGTTGTAGGTATGATTGTTTCTTTAACTTGCTATATTTATTTTAGAAATGTTAATGCCGAAAGAGGGTATTCTAATACTTGTGACACCCCTTCTAGTCAAACCAAACCAAATAATCCTGATAAACCAAGTTCAGAAAAGCCAGATAATAATGGCGAAGTAACAGAAACAAATAGCATTAATTTAGAAGACGGTAGGGTGGTTAGCTATAAGCACTTGTTTGGCTATGAAGTAAATACTATCGATAACAAGGCTCAAACTATATATACAAATGTTCCAGTTATTATTGATGATTTATCACCAACACAAAAAATAACAATTGCCTTACACTTTTATTTAAACTCGCACTTAATAGAAGACTCATATGTTAAATGTAGTGAATTAAACTCAGATAAGATTAATTTTCAATGTAATACAGAAGGATTCGCTACTGCTAATGGATTATTAATCTCAATGTATCAATTTCCTGCTGAATCATTAGCGGAAGATTATCAAAACGTTTTTGGAGAAAATCAAGAATTTAATAAAAGTTCATTTGAAACTTTGGACGGATTTTCTTGTACAATAAATGGCAATCAATATAAATGCATTAATCCAAAAGAAAAACCAGTTGGGATTAATACTTACTCATATATTATTAAAGCTTTAGACTTTAATGATTATCTAGAAATTCATACAAAATATGTTTGGCTAGAAAATGATAAAGGTTATTCAAATTTTAATCACGAAGTAATGTATTTTGAAGACTATATACCAGTATCGGGGGATAATTTAGAAAATATTAAACAACTTAAAAATAATGAAATATATACATACAAACACACATTTACTAAAAGTGAATCTGGAAAATATTCTTGGACAAAAACAGAGCTAGTTAATTAGCTCTATTTTTTTTGGAAAAAACCATTTTCAACATATTTTGTTTCATTAACCGAAATAAAGGCCTTATCATCAATTTTATCGATTAATTTCTTTAGTTTAGGATATAGTTTCTTATCCACTTCTATAATTAACATTAATTTTTTATCATGTGTTGGAATTGCCGATACTCCAAAACCAGCATTTTTAATTTCTTCTAAAACTTCTAAATCAGTTCTCTGTGTTATTATTTGAACTTTTAAATTACCATCAATTATTTTTGATGATAATAAAGAACCCACATAAGTTCCAACAGCATAACCGCCTGCATATGAAAATACCACATAAAGACTATTACCAGCATTAGTAATTGCCTCCTTTGCAACTAAAAACCAGACAGTTACTTCAATAAAACCAACAATCATCGCATAAATTCTTTTTTCTTTAACTGTTAGTATCATTCTTGTTGTTCCTAATGTAACGTCAAAAATTCTCGCAAAAAATATTTTTAAACAAAGTGTAATTGTATTCATTCTATCACCTACTTGTATTTTAAGTTATTGAGTCAAAAAATACAAGTAAGAGACATAATAATTATGTATTATTACAACTTATATGCTAAAATTACCTTAGGAGTGATAGGATGAAAAAAAGAAAAATACTTAAAAATTATATTATAGTATTGTTAATGACAATTTCTGTTTTCATTGTTGGAATATTGATTACTAAAACTGTTAATAACATTAAGAAAAATAATCTCAACAGCAGCCCACTAGCAAAAATAGTAAGAAGTGTTAAAGTTGAAGATTTAAATAAAATTGAATCAAAAGAATTTACTGCTATTTTTTTAAGCAAAACAGGAGATAAATACATATATGATTTAGAAAAAGAAATGGTTAAAATAGTAAAAAATAACAAGTTAAAAGATATTTTTTTCCATATAGATTTAACAAAAATTGAAGAAAAGATATCATTGGTTAACACCAAATATAATTTAACAAACCCGATAGAGGGATTGCCTGCATTTATTTTCTTGAAAGATGGAAATGTGACAAAAGTAGTTGCTAGTGATAAGGATAATTATATAACTTCGGGCAATATTTACCAAGTATTAGAAATATATGAATTAGTTAAGTAGGTGCCAAATGAAAAATTATCTAGTATTTAATAAACTAGTTAGAGACAAAATCCCTGATAAGATCATTAGCAACGGTGAATACCCAGAGACGAGAACATTATCCAAAGAAGAATATAAAGATAAACTGCTAGAGAAGTTACAAGAAGAATATTTCGAACTATTAAAAGCTACAAATAAAGCTGAACAATTAGAAGAAATAACTGATATAAAAGAAGTATTAATTGCAATTATAGATATTCTTGGTTTGACGGAAAATGAAGTAGAAGAAGCAAGGATAGCTAAAAGAGAAGAAAAAGGATCTTTTAGTAAAAGAATACTTTTAATTAGTACCTCAGGTGAGAAAAAGTGTTAAATATAGTTTTATTTGAACCAGAAATACCAGAAAATACTGGTAATATTATGCGAACTTGTGTTGCAACTAATACTAAATTACATCTTATTAAACCCTTAGGCTTTTCTTTAGATGCCAAGTATGTTAAAAGAAGTGGTGTTAATTATATTGAACATTGCGATTATCAAGTTTATGAAAATATTGAAGAATTTTATAAGAAAAATGAAGGCGAATACTATTATTTAACTAGATATGGTCACAAACCGCACACGAGTTTTGATTATTCAGATCGAAATAAAAATATTTATTTTTTCTTCGGTAAAGAAAGTACTGGAATTCCTCCCAAATTATTAAAACCACACTTAGATAGGTGTTTAAGAATTCCAACAACAGATAAGGTTAGATCTTTAAACTTATCTAACTGTGCAACTTTAGTTATTTATGAGGCATTAAGACAACAAGATTATCCAGAGCTTTTATTTGATGAACCACACAAATCAAAAATGTATCTCGAAAACAGCGAATAATTGACATTGACTAAAAACAATCTTTTTGCTATATTATTATTCAATTTACAAGTGAGGTGGATTATAATGGGAAATAAAGAATATGCTCCAGAAATTTATTTAGAAATTGAAGCATTTATTCAAGAAAGTCAATTATCAAATATTGATTTTGCGAAATGGTATTATTTTTATCATTTATTAATTTTTGGATTAAAAGAAGGATATTCTCCAGATATATTATTTAGATTAAGTGATGCATTATTATATGCTCTTGTTCTATGTAATACAAATGAAGACTGTAATCTATATGAAAATGCATTAATTTGTCTAGAAAATATGGAAATAAAAGCTAATCCTGAAGATTTAACTAAGAAAAAAACTAGTTAATAGTTGCATTTCTAACCAATATTTGCTAAAATCATCATTGTTATGGCGGTATTGGTGAAGTGGTTAACACACCAGATTGTGGCTCTGGCATGCATGGGTTCAAATCCCATATATCGCCCCATTATTAGGATTATAAAGAAGCCAAATGCTTCTTGTTAAAGAAATCCCTAAGGTTTAATACAAATCTTAGGGATTTTTATATGCAAAGGAGTAGTATGGAAGTAAAAGATAAAGTAATACCATTTCCTAATTATATGAAAGATAAACTTGATAGTTTTGTAAAAACACCTAATTTAGATATTTAAAAGAAAAATACAAAGATCAAACCGGGACAATAAAATCCAATTGTAATAATTGGATATATCTTTTAACAGCAGATAATGATACGGCAAAAGAAATTAGTAATAGGTTAGGAAAATACACTATAACCTCATCTAGAAGATGAGGTTATAACACACATTTTATAGTATATAGCAATAAATTTGTTTGCATGAACCCA
>CAZSDG010000030.1:0-11015 GCA_964605575.1 uncultured Muribaculaceae bacterium
TGGGTTTTGTCTCATACATGTTACAAGTACATCTGAGTATGAGGCAATATTATTAGTTTTCATCGCAACAATATCACGATGTGGAAAAATCCGATCAAGATGAAGTTCCAAAGTATCTTCAATCGTAATAATTTTTTCATTCTCTTTAGTATGACTAGCTAGATACTTAACAAGTTCTGTTTTACCTGAACCAGTTTCACCACTAACGATTACATTACAATGACCTTCAATACATTTCAGTAAAAAATCATGGACCTCAACTGTTACATATTTTTCATTTAATAATTTATCTTTATTTAAACGGATTTTTGCTGGAGTTTTACGAATAACGCAAGCAATTCCGTTAGTTGCAATTGAATCATGTACAAAGTTTAAACGCAACTCTGTACTTTCTGCATCGAGAAACGGATGGGCCATATTGAACGTTTTTCCCATAACATTGGCGCATTGAAAAGCTAGCTTTTCCATTAAAGCATTATTTACATCTGGTCTTTTAACTTGAAAGACACCTTTAGATAATGTTTTTAAATATACATTAGCACCATTGCTAATTGAAATATCGGTAATATCATCATTTTCCAAAAACTCTTTCAAGGGGCCAAAATCTAATTGTGAGAAAATAGCTTCATTCAACTTTACCCCTCCAATTTATTCTTTTTATTCAGTTGTTCCGAATTGTTTTATTCTTTCAACTAGTGAATCACTAACAAAAACAGTTTCGCCAGCTGCAGCTGTATAAGCTTTATTTCTAACTACAGGCACTACAGCCATATCTGCAAACCCTCTATTTTTGGCAGTTGCCACAAGTTCTAAAATATATGCCATTTCTTCTGGCACAGCAAACGCATAATATGAAGCCTTCTTTGGAGAGTTGCCTTCAAAAGCTGGATGACCACTATTATCCAATACTTCTAATACTTTTATACTCTTAATAAAAGGTCCATAGAAAATTTTTCCAGCTTTTTCACCACTTTTATAAACAATTTTTAAATATAAATCAATAAAATCGTTTTTCATTATTGAATTACCAACTGGAGCACCTGTATCAGATAGTGTGCTGACATCTAATTTAAACTCATTAAATCCATCTGGCATATTAGCAGCAAAACTATTTGGTTGTTCATCACAATTGATAACATTTTCCTTGTAAAACAAACCATTCTTAGGAATAACTGTATTATATTTCACACACATGTTTCTAACTTGGTTACGGTTAACAATTAAATTCTCCAATTTGCCCACTTGATCTTTAGGCATAGTAATACTAGTAATTAAATCTTCAGTTATTAAAGACTTTGCATCAATCATATCCTTAGCAATTGGTATAGTAACCGGTGTTGTCGCTGACTCAATTCTATATCTATAACCAAAATACAACACAACTATTCCGGCCAATACACCTAAAATAGTAACTGTGTTTTTATTTGATATAAATCTTTTTAATGAATTTGTTAAGTTTCCCATTTTATTCTCCTTATTATAATATTAAGCCGCTGGTGGCAATTCCAATATAGCATCAATAGTATTTACCACATTAAAACTTGTTGAATCTCCAGCAACATTATATGTTGCTGATTTTGTAGCTACTCTAACACTTACTTTTGGTGGAGCTTCATACAATTCAAAGAAATCAATTTTATATTCACTCGTTGCAATTGTAATACTTTCAGAAAATCTTCTAATAAAGTTTTCAACAAACTTTTCTCGATTTATTTTTAATTCACCAGTCGCACGATAATGGGCTAAATCTACAGCATCATGTAAAGAAGCGTACGTAACCTCCTTTACAAGATAATAGTCTTGAGTACTTGTGGTTGTAAAGCTTTGTAATAACATCATTACTACTAATACGAATATTCCTAACGCTATTAACCAATATCCCCAAACACTTGCTT
This sequence comes from uncultured Muribaculaceae bacterium, assembly GCA_964605575.1. Lineage (GTDB taxonomy): Bacteria > Bacillota_I > Bacilli_A > RF39 > UBA660 > JAAZHN01. The sequence goes on from CAZSDG010000030.1 coordinate 1,896, forward strand.
TCATCTAATCACTCTTTCTAAAACTTTCTAGGATATTTTATCCTACTATTAATATCAATTATACTTTGTTAAGACCCACTAGTCAAGAATTAGCATGCGCTTTTACAACTTTTTTATGAATTGCTATAAAATATCGCTCATGCTATACTTGTAAAGTAAGGAATGATGAAAAATGAAAAAAATAAAAGACATCATATTATATGTTGCGCTTATAGTTACCAACATTTTAATTTTGCCAATAATTGCCGCCGTTATTACCAATAATTTTTTGGGAGAAAATGATTATTATTTGATGATTTCTATGTTAATTAGCTCGGTTATTTTGGCTATTTTTCTATTTATTATCAATAAAAAAACAATTATTTCCCATTTTAAAAAAATGAATTTTAAAATTATATTAAATATTTTCACCAACTGGTTAATTATGCTAATTGTTATTACTGTCTTTTCAGTGATGCTCTCTTCTTTAACCTCTGATATACCTAAAAATGAAGAAATTATTCGCCAATTTATTTTTAAGAATCCTCTAATTACATTTATCAACGTCGCAATATTTGCCCCGTTTATAGAGGAAATCATTTATCGACTTTATCCTAGAAAATTTCTTAATAATAGAATTATATTTATCATAATTAGTTCCCTAGTTTTTGGTTTTATTCACGTACCTAATTTTTTCACAAGCATTGAAGCATTTGCTCATTTATTACAATATTCTTTGATTGGCGGATTTATTGCTAATATGTATTACAAAAACAATAATATTGTTTCTTCAATGATATTTCATTCACTTCATAATACAATGGCATTCCTATTAGTTCTGTTTTTACAAAGGTTTTTTTAGAATGAATAAAAAAATTATTATTTCAACATTTTTAATCCTTGTTGGTTTATTCCTTTGGGCAAGATATATTAGCACTAGTGGCTTAATCGTTAAAGAATATCCGTATTACAGTAATAAGTTACCAAAAGAATTTCACGGGAAAAAGATAGTTCATTTCACTGATTTGCACTTTTCAAAGTCTATCAATGAAAAAGAACTAAGTAAATTAATCAAAACTATCAATGATCTTAAACCAGATATTTGTGTTTTTACCGGTGATTTAATTGATAAATATTACAAAATAAGTTCTAAAGAAAAAGAAATATTAATATCTAATCTTAAAAAGATTAAAACAAACTTAGGAAAATATGCCGTAAAGGGTAACCACGATTATGAAAACATTTTTTTTGAAGAGATAATGACTAAGTCTGAATTTACTATCTTCAAAAACAATCATAAATTAATTTACTATAAAAGCCAAGTTCCGATACTTATTGCTGGAACTCCATCGATGCTAAAAGATGATGTGTTACTTGACGATACATTTAAAGACCAAAATGATTACTTCACTATTTATTTAGCTCACGAACCAGATATATTAAACGATGCTAGAGGTTACAATATTGACCTGATGATGAGTGGTCACTCTCACGGTGGCCAGGTCAGACTCCCCTTTGCAGGTGCACTATTTACACCATTAGGTAGTAAGACTTATTACGAGGAATATTATCATAAAGATGAAACATCATTATATATATCCAGTGGGATTGGAACATCTCTATTAAGAATAAGATTTCTTAATAAACCATCAATAAATTTATATAGAATATATAACAAGTAAAAAAGACACTTCATTAAGTGTCTTTTTAATGTCAATAATATAAAACGTTTACTTTACAACTTTGAATACTATTTATTCTAATTGTTATGCGATTACCACTCATAGAATGGCTAATTCCACCAGAACAATTATTAGTTATTTCTTCAAGTCCACGATAATTTGTCAATGTTATTGTGGTTGTATTTGTTGATCCATCAAAATAGACTGTTTTACTCATCAATGGTAACCAATTAGCAATTATCGTTATCGGATTATTAACTGGTTGACTAAAGTCATATAAACGACCGCCAGAGTACCAATTATCAAATTTGTATGCTGTTCTTTTTGGACTAACCATTGGCCTAGATGCCGTTCTACCGCGAATTATTTGTTGATTAGCAATTGTTGTTCCTCCATTTGTATCAAACGTAACCGTAACATAATCACCATTATAGGTAGCAATTAAAGAAATATTTGAATAAATTTTAGTTGAGAAATCAAACCTTGAACCATTTCTAGTCCAACCAATAAATTTGTATCCTGGTATTATTGGAGCCGTTATTGGGCTAACTGTATTTCCAGCAACAACAGATTTTGTTGCAAGTATTTTACCTTGATCATTGTAAAAATAAACAGCATATGTTGGTGGAATCACCTTAGTAAAATAAACTGTACAAGTAATTGATCTACTAACATTTTTAACTGTTAGTGTCTTATTCCTTACAGAATATGATGCCGTACCAATATTACACTTAACTGAACTATATTCATAATCCGCTTTTGGCGCAATGCTAAATGTTACACTTTCGCCAGAACCAACAGTTTTACTACTAGTTGCTGGATTTCCATTCGATGATTTAGCTGTTACAGTATATCTTACCGGTTTAGGTGCAGCAGTTGAAGGCACAGGCGGTTTGCTTGAGCTTGAACTACTTGATGATGATACACAAACACCAATAATTGTACAAGGCCTTGTATTTCCACAATTTGAAGTTTCTACCCCAGTACATTGGCTTCCGCAATCAGCTTCACAGCCACTACAAGCTGTCCACTCAGTATCAACACAAGCTGGAATAACTGTTACCTCTTCAACAACTGGTTCTGTTTTGTTATAACCATCTGATACAACAACAATTATTTTTCCACTTTCTTCAAATTTATATTCATTTTCTTCAGGAGTAACTTTTACCCAATTTTCACTATCAACTGTATATGAACAAACTACTTCTTCATCTTCTATTTCTGGACATACAACTTTAGCTGTACTTGTCTCATCATCAACATTAATTGATGGTAGAGGAAGTTCTTTTATTTCAACCTCAGCCTCACGACTATATTCAACTCCTAAATAATCATTAGCTTTAACTTGTACCTTGTATTTACCAGTCAATAATTCATCAAAACGGTACATTGGCGGTGGTGAATCTTGTTTAAAGTATTCACCATCATTTAATTTATATTGAAAGGCATTTAGTCTTAACCCATCGGGCGCAACTATTTTTGCAACAAAACTGTGAGTCGTTACATCAGATATTACTAATTTTACTTTGTCTTCATAATTAACAAGACATTTGCCGTCAACTAAATATTTAACAAGAACATCATCAAATCCACCATATTTAACATGGACTTTTCCTTTCATCGGTTCTTTTGTTTTAGGATTATAGATTACTGGTTCCTTTTTTGAATCACTCTCTAAAAAGCCTTCTTTAATCAAAAACTCAATGGTTACACATTCTTCTTCAATCTCTTGAAGTTGTTTAATGTTTTTCTTACCATATTCTTCAGCGGCTTTTTCAATCCTTGCAATTACATTCAAATAATCTTTTTCTAATTTATTTTTACTATATGCATTAAAAGCAATTAACCCAATAATCAATACTAAAATAGAAGCAATAATTATTACCCACTTAATTGGAAAGGTTTTTGTTTCTGTATACATTAACTCACACACCCTCTATGTTTAAATTATAAACCAGATATTACTATATTTCAACCTAAATTTATGGTTTTTTCTTGACATTAGTATAGTTAACATATATATTAGTTTACCAAGGAAGAGATAAAATGAATAAAAGTGATTTTCAAAGGGATTTAATTGTAATGAGTCTAGGAAATGGGTTAGAACATCTAAACATTGATAAATTAACTTTGCTTAATAAAATTAACGCGATTGAAGAAGCATTAAAGATTTCAACGCTTTTTTGTAATTCGGATATCGAAGATCTAATTATCGAAAAATTGATTAATATAAGTAATTTAAAAGCAGAGATTATTAGTACAGAATACAATGAGGAACTGAATAAAAGAGTAATAGATTTAGATAGTGACGACATTGTAAAATATGCATTCAATATTGTTATTACAAAATTATTACAGACACTAAACAACAATGGATTCTTCCTGACTGGGGATTATAAAGAAGACTATACTCAAGTTGAGTTTCTTCAAGATAATGGATTCATCGATTTAGAAACCAAACTTAATTTTAGAATATTTTATCAAGCGATGTTTGAAAGACTTGTTACTTCAATAAACGAGCAAGCACAACATTATGAAAAATAATAAGGTTTATATTTCATAAAAAATAAGGTATAATTATCTTGGTGATAGAAATGGAATATGTTTTAATTGCAATTTCTTTAATTATTATATCTTTAATCGTCATAAAGTACACAAGTAAATCATTCGACATTGAAGTCAATAAGTTAGTTAGCTATCTAGGTGGAAAAGAAAATATTATTGATGCTGAAGCTAACATGTCAAGATTAAAAGTAACACTTAAAAACCTAGAAAAAGTTGATAAGGATGGCATCCAAAAACTAGGAGCTAAAGGTATTGTTGAAATTGACAATCAACTTAAAATTATTTTTGATAAAGATGCTAGAGCATTAAAAAAATATATTAAAGATATGCGCATATAAAAAATAACAAGAATTTACTTGTTATTTTTTTTCTTTTAATCTGTTTACTGCTTCTTCTAGAACAACTACTGTTTTTTCTTTAACTTCTTCAGTTATTTTTTGTAAAGCTGGCGTACCTTTTTTTACTGCTAATTTAACTAAGTCATCAGCTTTAGCAACTATTTCTTTGCTTTTTTTCTGAGCATTTTTTAGTATTTTTTCTTTATCAAAGTTTTCTAGTTCTAACTTTATTTCATCAATTTTAGTTTCAACTAGTTCTTTGACATCCTCGACATCTAGTTCTTTTGTTTTTTCTAGTAATTCATCTAATTTCTTCTTTAGATCATTACGCAGTTCTGAACCCTTCTTAGGAGCGAATAGCATTCCTAATCCAAGTCCAACACCGATTCCTGCAAAAAACTTACCTAATTTTTTCATTCTTCTTCCTCCTTTACTTTTTTTCTCTTTTTTTTACGAACATTTAATAATTTACTTACCCCAGCCGATATTAAGTCTACAAAACGATCACTTATACTAACTAATTTATCTGTTGTAAAATCAATTATTTCAAAGAACCCATTTAATGATTTAACTTTATCATTAACGTCGTCCACAACCTTATCCACTTTGTTTAATGTTTTAATAAGTCTAATAATTAAGATAATTCCAACTATTAAAAGTACTATTAATAATATATATATAATTATTGGCAAAAAATTATTTAATTTATCCATTATTTATCTTCATCCTCACTTTCATACATCGAATCAATTAGATCAAACAAATCATCATTACTACTTTCTAATTCCTTAGAACTTTTTTTCATTTCTTTTATTACTTCATCTAATTTAAATGTTTCTTGCAAAGATTCTTCTCTTTCTTCAGCCATTGAATCAATTAATAAATCATCGATTGATTTTATTGGTTTTTCTTCTTCTGACTCTAAAGGAGTCTCTGTTACTTCCTCTTTATAAAACTCTTCATATGGACGATCTAAAGTGATTTCAATTTCATCCTCTAAAGTTCCAAAAGCTTTTTTCCTAGCTAAATCTAAATCTATATTCTTTTGTTGAGTTTTTGTAACTTCAACCTTTTTCTTGACAACAATATCTTCCTTTTTATAGTTTTTATCCATTACCCCATAAATCGGCGAAATAATTGGTGAAGCTTTAAAAGGAACCTCTCTTACTTCAACTGTTTCGGTCTTTTTAATAACGTACTTTTCTATATCAACTCTTTTAGTTTCAAAGTCTAGGGCATTGCGATTTTTTCTTGGCATCTCAATTGGCACAAAATCATCTTCATCAACATCTACTGGAAAATTAAAAGTATTATTAGCTTTAAAAACATCTCTTTCTTCAACTTCAGGCACTTTCTCTTTTACAATTGGCAAATCATCTGTATCTTCAAAATCAGAACCAAAATCAAGTCTCTTTTCTTCTTTTAGAGGCTCTAATACTTCTTCTGGTTCTTCCACTTTTACTTCTTTTTTTACTTCTTCTTTTTCTTCGACAATCTCTTCATCGATTTCTTCATCGTTAAATAATATATCTTTGATTTTGTTAAATATACTCATGTTATCACCTTTCATATTGGATTAAATCATAATCCGGGACTTTATTATCATTATGCTCGTTTACCCTATTTTCATCATAATCCAAAAAATTTGTTGGATTTTCTTTTGGTTTAAAAACATTATAGGCAACATCATGATAATTAGATAATTCATTACTTAATTTCTTATCAATTATTACATCATTATATTTTATCGAAGATAATAGAACTGTCATTTTATATATTACTTCATTTAAATATTCTTTATTTGTAACTATCTCTATTTTAGCATAATTATACATCATTTCAATATAAAGTTTATTTTCAAATTCTTTTATTTCCAAATAACCAAATTTATCTTTGTTAACTATTTTTTGGCTATAGTAGACAGAATCATTAATTTGATAGTCAGCCTTTTTCTTATTATGATAACTAACAAAATCAATAAACAAATAATAATTATTGTTTTTAGTTGATAATTTTTCATTATATTCAAGATTACTATCCACACTTAAACCACGTGGTAGATAATACTTATACCCTTGACGATGTTGGTTAGCTAAGTTATTATCCTTAATACTATTATTAACAATATCCGCTATTTTTACATTGTTAATATTTTGACAACCACTTAATAATATTAAAAAAACTATTATTATCAATATTTTTTTCATCTTTTTGTTCCTTTTCTAATAAAAATTATAGCAAAAAACCTACTTTTTGTCATCTTTAGAACATTCTAAATAATTTATTTTATAACCTAGATTAGAAAATTTTTCTTCATATTCAGTTTTAATATTTGGAATATCTGTATTATGTAAATCTAAGGTAAGGTTATCAAATTTATAACCATAATTGTTTAATGAAACTAATGAACTAGCAAATAAATCAATATTATCGGTCTTGAAAATTATATGGGGTTTCTTTTTAAAAAGTTTATCATATACTTTTAAGAAGATCTCTGATGTCAATCTCCTTTTAGCATGTCTTTTTTTAGGCCAAGGATCAGAAAAATTCAATCTAATAGTTTGAATCATGCCATTGAAATATTTATCTAAATTTACTGCGTCTTCTCTTATAACTAGTAAATTAGTTAACTCTTCTTCAGTAATTTTTTTTATTGCCAAAGCAATAATGCTGTTGAATTTTTCAACCCCAATAAAATTAAGATTAGGGTTTTGTTTCGCCATCTCAATTAAAAATTGTCCTTTGCCCATACCAATCTCTAAAACAATCGGCTTATTATTAGAAAAATACTTATCTTTAACTTCTGTAATTAGAAACGGACAATTTTTTATTATTTCCTGTGAATTTTTTACATTTCTAATCCTCATTTTGATTACCTATCTCAAATTTATTAAATGTTACTTTTTTGATGATTCTTTCTAAATTACTTTTACCAAATATTCTTTCCAATAAACCAATTTTATAAGAAATAAATAAATATACTCCTCCACCAAGTGTAGACTTAATAATTAGAGTAAGTAAACTTGATAATTTATTTTGAGCATTAAATGGAACAAATATATTAAGGCCTAGAAGAACTACTATCATGCAAACAACTGGAATAAGAGTAATAACAAATACTTTTATTGCCGGTTTATATGAAACATTATGTTTGTCTTTTAAATGTTTTAAGCTAAATATTACTGAGAATGAATAACCGATAACCGTTGCAGATATTGCTCCTAAATAAGCAGGAAGTCCTATTTTATGAAATAACATCATCAAAGGAACATCTAAAAGGGCATTTAAGAAAAAACCACCTATACCAGTTATATAGGCTACTTTAAACTTATTTAAACCTTGCAATATCGCAATAATTGCTAAATATAAAGTATTAAATAAAGCTGTATAAATAGAAAATCTTAAGACTGATGATCCTACCGGTGAATAACCATAAAATATCGTCCAAATTGGTTCAGCTAAAAATGATATACCAATAGTAAGAGGAAGGGCTATTACAACAATCATCTCTAATGTTTGATTAACCTTTAACTTAACATCTTTCCAGTCATTTTTAACAAAAGATTGAACAATATTGGGAATTAAACTAATTGCCAAACCTACTGCTAAAGAACTTATTATTAAATTAAATTTTAAAGCCCATGTCGAGATCGCACTCGCAATAAACTCTACATCTTGGGCAACATAACCAACATGACCAAGGGTTCTTAAAACCAAAATCATATCAACAAATGTATATAATTGAGCACCTAAATTTAAAATTATATATGGTACGGTATACTGAGCCAACTTTCTAATTATTTCTTTAGTTGTTATCTTATCTTTTTTATCATAATTGAAACCTAGCATTTCTTTATTCTTTTTCATTTTAAAAGAAAGATAAGCAACCGCGATTAATCCTCCAAAGAAAGCTCCGGTAACCGCAACTGCGACAGTTGTAGTCAAAGATAATTTTAAAACTCTATAAGTTAAAAAACTACCAATAATTATTATTAATATTCTCACTAATTGTTCAATTATTTGACTACGAGAACTTGGAGTTATAAATTTATGACCTTGTAAATACCCTCTTGTTAAACTTAAATAAGGAATTACTAACACAGCAAAAGAAATAGCTCTAATTACTACTGTTACATCTTTAATTGTATTCCCACCAGTTAAATCTCCAATTATAATTGAAGCAATCGATTCTGCAAAGGTAAATAAAATAATAAAAGAAAGAACAGCCATAAAATTAACTACTCTCTTACCTATTTTAAGCGCCCTTACCTTAGCTTCTAATAATCCTAAAGTATTATATTCACTTATTAACTTACTAATTGCAATCGGTATTCCAGTAGTACTTAAAACAATAAACATCGAATAAATATTATAAGCATAACCATATAAAGCTCCACCTTGCTTACCAACCACACTATAAAAAGGTATTACATATAATAATCCCATTGACTTAACTAAAACAATTGATAAAGTTGCAATTAAGGTTCCCTCAATAAAACTATTCTTTTTCATCTTTCACATCTATTTCTAAAAACTATTATATCATAAACCTATGG
>CAZSDG010000031.1:0-4792 GCA_964605575.1 uncultured Muribaculaceae bacterium
AAGAGGAAATGAGTGATTTTAATGAAAATATATCTAATTAGTGGTAAAGCCAGAAATGGTAAAGATACTTTAGCTAATTTTATTGTTGATTATTATGAAAAAAACAATAAGAAAGTTGTAAAAACTGGTTATAGTAAATATATTAAAATGTTTGCCAAAGAGCTAACTGATTGGGATGGTAGTGAAGAAACAAAGGCAAATTATCGTAGTTTTTTACAAGAACTCGGAACTCAAATAATTAGACAAAAAATGAATAAATTTGATTTTTTTGTTAAAAGAATGGCTGAAGATATAGAAGTTTATTCCCATTATGTTGATGCTGTTATAATATCTGATGTTAGGTTTCCCATTGAAATTGATTATATTAAAGAGAGATTTAATGATGTCCACTCAATTAGAGTAATTAGACCAGATTTTGCAAGTGAATTAAATAAAAAAGAACTTGCTCATGAAACTGAAGTTGCTCTTAGTGATGATGGAGTATATGATGAAGTAATCATCAATACTACATTAGATAAATTAGAGAGAGATACAATTAAATTAATAGAAAGAATTGATAATAATGAAGAATATAACAAGTAGAGAATTAAGAAATTTATATTTTGATTTTTTTATAAAACATAATCATAAATTAATTTCTAGTGCTTCCTTAATACCAGATAATGATCCAACTGTTCTTTTTACAATGGCTGGTATGCATCCTTTAGTGCCATATCTTTTAGGGGAAGAACACTCATCAGGTAAAAGACTAGTCAATGCTCAAAAATGTATTAGGACTGGAGATATTGATGATGTTGGGGATGCATCTCACTTAACATTTTTTGAAATGTTAGGTAATTGGAGTTTGGGTGATTATTTTAAAGAAGAAGCTATCAAGATGAGTTATGAATTTTTAACTAGTCCAGACTATTTAAATATTTCTAAAGAAAAATTATACTTTAGTGTTTTTGGTGGGGAAGATAATATTCCTAAAGATGAAGAGTCATATAATATTTGGTTAAGTTTAGGAGTTAGCCCAGATCATTTATTTTATTTAGGCAAAAAAGAAAACTTTTGGATTTTAGGTTCAGGGGTTGGACCATGTGGACCAGATACAGAAATGTTTTATGACACAGGTAAAGACAAATGTAGTGAAGATTGTAATCCGTCTTGCTCTTGTGGTAAATACTTAGAAATTTGGAATGATGTTTTCATGCAATATAATTCAGATGGCAAAGGAAATTATACACCGCTACCTAAACCAAATGTAGATACAGGAATGGGTCTTGAGCGAACTGTTCAAGTTTTAAATGGTTTGAATTCTGTTTATGATACAGACCTTTTTACTAATTTAAAAAATAAGTTAGAAAGTATTTCTCAGAAAAAATATGAAGATAATTTAGAAAGTTTTAGGATAATTCTTGATCATATGCGCGCGGCCACTTTTATCTTAGGTGATGATTTAGGTTTAACTCCTTCGAATGTTGGGCAAGGTTATGTTCTAAGAAGACTAATTAGAAGAGTAATTAGACATTTAAAAAAATTAGAAGTTTCTGAACATACTTTACCAGAACTCGCAGCAGTAGTTATTAATGATTATCAAGATATATATGAAGAACTAGCAAGAAATAAAGATTTTATTTTAAGAGAGTTAGAATTAGAAGAAACTAAATTTAATAAAACCCTAAAAGCTGGTGAAAAATTATTTTATAAAGCAATTAGAAATTTAGAAAATAATAAATTAGCTGGTCGTGATGCTTTTAAATTATTTGATACATTTGGTTTTCCTTTAGAAATGACAATTGAATTAGCTCATGAAAATAATATTGAAGTTGATGTGGAAGGTTATCATGAAGCTTTTTGTGAACATCAAGAGAAATCTAAAACATTAGACCAAGGAGCTTTTAAAGGTGGACTGGCTGATGATAGTTATGAAACAACTAAATACCATACACTCGCACACATCTTACTAGCTTCTTTAAAAGAAATGTTTGGTAATGAAACTGTTCAAAAGGGAAGTAATATTACTCATGAACGTTTAAGATTCGATTTTAATTTAGATCATAAAATGACTGAGGAAGAAAAATCAACTTTAGAAAAATTAGTTAATGATAAAATTAAAACTAATACACCGGTAGTTTGTGAAATTATGTCATTAGATGAAGCAAAAGAGTTAGGTGCTGAAGGAGTATTTACAAGTAAATATGAAGAAAAAGTTAAGGTTTATACGATTCCTAATATATCTTGTGAAATTTGTGGGGGACCTCATGTGGAAAATACAAGTGAGTTAGGAGTATTTAAAATTCAAAAAGAAGAAAGTTCTAGTGCGGGGGTAAGAAGAATAAGAGGAATATTAGAATGAAAAAAGAAATATCTATTAAAAAAGCTTTATTAATTGGTAGTGGAATCTTGTTAATTGAAATCTTAATTTTATTATTAACATTCCCAATGTGGTGTGTCTAATGAAAAAAAATATTTCAATAACCAAGTTTATAATCATTGAACTAATTATAATGGTATTAATATTTATAGCCTATGCGAGTATCTATTTAAGCGTATTACCTAGTTTAAAAGTAAAATGCTACCCAGAAGTATACAATATTAGTAATGCCTGTCAAAAAGCTCATAAATGTGATTGTAGCAGTGGTAGTAATTGTACCTGTCAATATAAAAATTTCAAAGGTGAAGAAACAGCTCTTGGTTGTCCAAATGAAAAATCACCTTGTGAAAACGCGATTAAATGTAATTGTAATAAAGGTGATAATTGTACTTGTCAACATAATAATAAAGAACAGCAGTTAGTATGTCCAATCGAAGATATTAACAAATGATGATGTTGCTTAATTATTAATATTGTAGTAATATATATACCAATCGGAGGGATAAAATGTTATCAGAAAAAGAAAAAAATACGTTATTTAGAAATATCGTAAAAAAAGAAATAGAAAAAGAAGAATTAATTTTTCAGGACTTAAATACAAGAGCTAAGGGATTTAATCGACAAATACTATCAGAAAATGGTTTGGTTGAAAAAACTGCATTATTATCTGTATTATCTCAAACAGCTAGTTACTTACAAAAGTTAAGAGAATTAGATAATACCTTAAAGTTGCCAAGAAAAAATAGTATTGATGAATTACTTGCAAATAATCCATTACTAATGGATTTATTAAGTAAACATCTCGATTTTGTATTAAATAAAGTCCAAACAGAAATAAATGTTAATGTGTCTGGAGTTGAAACTTTAAGTAAAGAAGCAATTATTTGGTTATATTCAACCGCTGCAATTGACGAATATGAATATAATTTATTAATCTTAGCTCTGGAAGAAAAAACTAAAGAATCAACAAGTCAATTTGTTAAAACAGATATTCAAAATATAAGATGTTAATTCATCTTTTTTTATTACTTTTAGTATAACTTGCTAAAAACTAAAAACTATAGTAGTATAACAACCATTATTAAAGGGGGAAATAATGATGTATAAAGAAAGATTAAAATATACAACTATTGTTGAAACATTAGTCGCGACCATAGCTAAAAATGAAATCCAAATTAAAGAATATGAAAGGTTATTAATTCAACCAAATTATTTAATATTATTTATTAAACACCATGGAGGAAAAAAACGACTTATTAATTTAATCGAAAAATTAAATAGCCAAAATAAAAGTATAAGGGTAATCTTAAATAAATTATTAGAATTAAACGTTAATGGTAAATTAAATATAAAATATGTTCAGAAATTATTAGATAATAGGTTATTAACAGAAATCTTAAATAATAGACTAGTTAGCTTAAAACAGGAAATAAAATCTGATAGAAATAATGATAACTTTGACAGTATTATTTTAACAAGAAAAATCGAAGATATTAATCTTGTTTTGGCAAGTGCTGCTAAATCAGCAATTAATAATAAATTTACTGTAAAAAATCACCTTGTTAGACCATATTTAAACTTCGAAGTGAATAATAATCGAGTAAGTTAGAATAATAGAAATTTATTACCAAAGGAGGGTATATCTGGATTTTAAAAAATTAGCCGCAAAATTAGTAAAATTAAATTCACGTCATGAAGTTTCCCCAAACCAGTTAACATTTGCTAATCTGGAAACAAGGGTAAAAAGAGCAAATGATTTGTATCGAGAAATTGTAATTTATCATTCTAAAAACAACAAGGTATATGAAACAAAAAATATGCAGATAATAGGATATGAAGATAAAATATTAATCGAGAAAAGAGATCTTTTATGGGACGAAGATAAAAGGCCACAAAATCATGCTGATTTAATTTATAAAGTTTGGTTTGATTTTAATGGAAAAGTTCTTGAAATCGAAGATGTTGTTTTATATGATAATTATACAAAAACGGCAACTGTTGATAAAAAATATGTTATAAGACGTAGTAAACAAGTAAACCAATTAATTGCTGAAATCCAACTTAATTGGGATGGGATAATGGCTTATGTAAATGACATGAAGAACTTAATTTTTCCGAAGAAAAGTATTATTCCTTTATATCAAGATTTAGAAATTAATATAAATGGAGAATTATATCAAAAAACATGGATTGATTCCGAAACAAGAACTTTAGATTTAGATACAGATATTAAGCGAGTAGTTGCTTTAGATGAAATTGATGAATTAAAATATAATATGACTTTAAAAGCATTTATTGATGCGATTTTTAATCCGAGCAATGCTTATAATGCTGAAATTCACTATCCAATAAAAAAACGATTATTTTATTCGTTTTGAACAGCATTTAGAAATTATTGCCAAGAAATACAAGCTAATTCCCGAAAAAATAAAA
>CAZSDG010000031.1:4892-10917 GCA_964605575.1 uncultured Muribaculaceae bacterium
AAAAAATAAAAAAGTTTTTTATAGAAGAAAATTAAAAGATGACTTAGTCATCTTTTATTCTGCTGATTTTAATGATTCAATCATATCGATCTTGGTTAATTTAATATGAGTAAATATTCTGACAATAAAGACAAATACGTAAGTAACAATAACTGAGTAAACATAACTTAAAAATTGAATATATTTTAAAAATGATAAATTATCTGGTTCAGCAGTAATTACGATAAATTTATGTAAGATAACACCAAACATTAAACCAACAATAATGCCAATGGTAGTTAAGACAATAGTTTCTCGATAAACAAATGTTGATACTTCTTGATCACCAAAACCTAAAACTTTAAGTGTAGCTATTTCTCTAATTCGTTCATTAACATTAATTGAAGTTAAATTATAAAGAATAATGAAAGCTAAAATAGTCGCGGCCCCGATTACTAAAATAACTATTTTGTTTAATCCTTTAATAATTCCAGAGAATGTTTTTGCATTATCAGATTTATAATTGATAGCTGTAATAATTTCATCTTTAATTAAATTAGTTGATAATTGTTCATGGTCTACATCATCTAAGAAACTAAGAATAGAATTATATTTTATTTCTTGTTCAAAAATTACTTCATAATAACTTTTGCTCATATAAATATAATTTAATATATAATTATCAACTATACCTTTAACTTGGACAATGAATAATTTATTATTATTGTTTCTTATTTCGACATTATCATCAATTTTAATATTTAATAATTCAGCCATTCTTTTAGTAATTAAAACGCCGTGTTCTGGAATTTCTAATTCTTGATAATCTTGAATACTCTTAAGACTTATATATTCATTAATATTTTCTTTTATTTCTGGAACAATTAAAGATATATTAAGAATTTTATCTTTGAGTGTTTTTGTTGTAAATGCTTCTTGTTTAATTAAGTATGGTTTTATTACATTATTTTCTTCTAACAAGGTATTTAAATCTTGATTTAAATTATTAATATCTTTATTTAAAAATATAGTTGCATCATATTTAATTGTTTCTTTAAATTGAAGAGTATCAATTTTTTCAATTGAATCTTTTAGTCCGAAACCCGCAAGTAAGAGGGCAGTTGAACCAGCAACTCCTGCAACAGTCATAATGATTCTTTTTTTGTATCTAAATATATTTCTTACAGTTACTTTCCAAGTGAAAGATAATTTTTTCCAAATAATTTTAATTCTTTCTAAGAAAATATTTTTACCAACTTTTGGAGTTTTTGGTCTTAAGAGTTCAGCAGTTACTACTTTTAATTCTTTATAACAACCCCATAAGGTTACGGTAACAAGTAAAATAATTGTTAAACCAATCATAATAAAGAAAGGAACAAGTTTAATATGAATTGTTAAATTGGGAACAATATAGTTTACTCTAAATATTCCATAAATTACTCTTGGAATAATATTATAACCACCAAATAAACCAATTGTAGCTCCAATGATGGTCGCTAACATAATATAAAATAAATAACCAAATGTAACAGAACTATTTTTATAGCCTAAAGCTTTATAAATGCCAATCTCAGTTCTTTCTTCTTCAATCATTCTTGTTATTGTATTTAAAGTAATCAAAGCAACGATTAAGATAAAGAATGCAGGAAATAGAGCAGAGATAGCACTGATGTTTTCTGAATCATTATAAAACCCTGTATAACCATTACTGTCTTCGCGACTCAGTAAATACCAAATTGGTTCTTCAATAGTTTTCAATTCTTCTTTAGCTTTATCAATTTTTTCTTGAGCTTTAATCTTTTCTTTACTTATTTCTTCTAAACCTTCATTATATTTTATAAGTCCTTCATTGTACCTTTGTTCATACATTGCTAGAACTTCTTGTCTTTCTGTAATTTCAAATAAACCTTTATTAACCTCTGTTTGGAGTTTTTCTTCTTGAACATTTAGATTATTTAATTCATTCTCTAAAGTAATTTTATTATTTTGAATTGTTTCTAAATTAACTAAGTTATCTTCTAATACTTTTAAGGAACCAGTCAGACTTTGATATTCAATGCTCTCGGGATCAAGATTAGTCATCGTTTCTTTAATATTTTTAATATTTGCTTTAAGTTCGCTAATTTTATTACTTAATGATTCCCAAGTAAAACCTAAATTTTTAATCGTATTATTTAAAATAATTATATTATCATTAATTTTTTTCTTACCTTCAGTAATTTTTCTGGTGTTTTCTGTTAATTCATTTTCTAATAATTCTTTATTTTTCTTTAATTCATTTTTACCATTATCAATTTCTAATTTGCTTTTATCTAAAGTTTTTTTACTATTAGTGAGTTCTTTTTCTGCTATATTTATTTTTTTATTAACTTCGTTTTGGACTTTATTAATTTCTTCAGTTGCTTTTTTTAATATTTCTTCATATCTAATTGCTTCTCTAATTGGTTTAAGTTTAATTAGTTCATCGTATAGCAATTTATAGTTAGTTTTATATTCTTCACTGTTTGATAAATTCTCTAAAGTATTTTTAGCTGTTAAATATACTTCAGTATAAATCTCATAATTAAATAATTCTCGGTTAAGAAAAATAAATCCTTCTAATTCACCATTACCAACACTAGATATTCCTTTTTCAACCCCAACATATAAGACAGAATTTATTAAACCAACAACTTTACAGGAATTAATTTTCAAGTGCTCTTTGGCATTCTTTCCAACAAATGTAACAGTTTCATTTAGTTTGAAAAAATCTTGATCTCCTAAACATTCTTGATTATTTTTAGGATTACGTCCTTTTTTTAAGGTAACTTGGTTAATTTTTTCTTCAAGAGCATGAACCCTAATTGGTTTACCATTGATTAGTGTATCAACAGAGTAGGAAGGAATAACTTTTTTCACAAAATTTAATTCTTTTAAAGATAAAACATCATTTTCTGTTAACCCTAAGGAACTTATTATTTTAACATCCATTAAATTATTTTGATCATAATAAGTTTCAATTGTATCATACATAGTTGGAGCTGTTTCTCTAAGTCCAGCAAAGAAACCCATCCCCAGAGCAACAATGAAAACTACAGACAGAAACCGACCATAACTTTTTTTAATTTTCCGCAATGTTGAGATTATTAATAATTTCATTACCAATTCAAATCCTTAACTAATTTGGGATTTTCATTAATTTCAATACTTTCAATTAAGCCATTTTTCATTTTTATTACTCGATCAGCAATATCCGCAATAACTGAGTTATGAGTAATAATAATTGTTGTCATCTTAAAGTTATGCGAGGTTGTTTGTAAAAGATCTAAAATTCTTTTACCAGTTTTAGAATCAAGCGCTCCAGTTGGTTCATCACATAAAAGTAACTTTGGTTTTTTTGCAAGAGCTCTCGCAATCGCGACTCTTTGTTGTTCACCACCAGATAATTGGGA
The DNA here is from genome assembly GCA_964605575.1 of uncultured Muribaculaceae bacterium. GTDB lineage: Bacteria > Bacillota_I > Bacilli_A > RF39 > UBA660 > JAAZHN01. The sequence goes on from CAZSDG010000031.1 coordinate 8,303, forward strand.
AGGAAAGTTATTAATTCGATTATCAAGACCAACTTTATTTAAAGCATCATTAGAGTCCATCGCGTCAGCTACTATTTGGCTTGCCAGTTCAACATTTTCAAGTGCAGTTAAGTTTTGGACAAGGTTATAAAATTGAAAAACAAACCCAATATCTTTTTTACGATAATTTACTAATTCTTTTTTACTGTATTTAGAGATGTTTTTACCATCAACTGTTAAACTACCAGAATCAGCATTATCCATACCTCCTAAAATGTTTAAGACGGTTGTTTTCCCCGCTCCGGAAGGACCAAGAACAACAACCAATTCACCTTTTTCAACGGAAAAAGATACTCCAGCTAAAGCAGGAATTGTGAGTTCTCCCATCTGATAATTCTTCTTAATGTTTTTAAGTTCAATATAAGCCATTAAAATCACCATTTTCTATTAAGTTTATTATAACATGATATAATTAAGATGGTGAGATAAATGAATAATCTACCTATATTAGAAATAAATAAATTAACAATAACAATGAAAAATAGTGAAAAAAAATTACTTAGTAATTTTAGTTTGTCTTTAAAACAAGATGATAAATATGCAATAATCGGTGAAGAAGGCAATGGAAAAAGTACTCTAATAAAAGCAATAGTTGATCAAAATTTAATTAGTGATTATTGTGATATTACTGGTAAAATCGTTGTTAATGGGACTTTTGGTTATCTTGAACAACATTTAGATTTAATTTGGAATAAAATTACTGTTAGTGATTTCTTTTTAAAAAATAATCCTAATTCTGAAATTGATTATGATAGATATAATAAGTTAAGTAATATAAAAATTAATTTAATAAATTTAGGATTAGATCCTAATTTATTTGAAAGTAATCAATTAATTGAGACTTTATCTGGTGGTGAAAAAGTTAAAATCCAACTGGCAAAAATAATGGGTAGTAATCCTGATTTTTTACTTTTAGATGAACCAACAAATGATTTGGATTTAAAAACTCTAACTTGGTTAGAAGAATTTATTAATAGGTTAAATATACCGATTATTTTTATTTCCCATGATGAAACTCTACTTGAAAATACGGCTAAGGGGATAATTCATTTAGAACAGTTAAAGAAAAAAACAGAGTGTAAACATACAATAGAAAGAATAGATTATAATTCATATCTTGATAAAAGATTTAACAACTTAAAAAAACAAGAAATGATGGCAAAAAAACAAAGGGCTGACCATAAAAAGCAAATGGCTAAATTTAGGCAAATATATCAAAAAGTTGAACATGAACAAGAAGTAATTTCAAGATCAGATCCGGCAGGGGCCAGGCTTTTAAAGAAAAAAATAAAAACTCTTAAATCTCAAGAAAAAAGATTTGAAAATGATTATGATAATTTCTTAGAAATTCCAGATCCAGAAGAAGCAATAAATTTAATGTTTGAACCAGAGACAACTATACCTAACAATAAGATTATATTAGGTTTAAATCTAAAAGAATTAAAAATTGGTAATAAAATATTAGCTACTAATTTAAAGCTGAATATAAGTGGCCCGCAACATGTTTGTATAATTGGTAAAAATGGAATCGGCAAAACCACTCTTTTTAAAGAAATATATAAGAATTTAAAATTAAGAACTGACTTAAAATTAGGTTATATGCCCCAAAATTATGAAGATTTATTACCATTAAATGAATCTGTAATTAATTTTGTAAGTTTATCAACTTCTAAAGATGATCTAACTAAAGCTAGAACATTGCTTGGTAGCATGAAGTTTACTAATGAAGAAGCAATTGGTTTGATTTCAGAGTTAAGTGGTGGTCAAAAAGCAAAATTATTATTAATTAAACTAATTTTAAATAAATGCAATGTCTTACTCCTAGATGAACCAACGAGAAATTTAAGTCCTTTATCGAATCCCGTTATTAGAGTAATTTTAAAAAACTTTAAAGGAACAATTATTAGTATTTCCCATGACAGAAAATATATTGGGGAAGTATGTGATGTTGTTTATGAACTAACTCAGGACGGTTTAATTGAAATAAATAATTTGTAGTATTAACTAATTTATTTATAAGACGATAAATATTGTATTAGCTTACTTTATATTGTATAATACAAGCTAATTTAAGGGGGATATATGGGAAATTTATCTGTAGTAGTGAATGATTTAAAAAACAAAACAAGTAAAAGTGTTGATTTTTTACTATCTGATTCTGTTTCTGAGACGCTGTCTAAAAAAGGCATTTGGTTAAGAAAACCATTCGCTCCAATAATGAGAAAAACTTATCTTAGTCAAAGCGAATTTAAATTAATAATGGATCGAAAAGAAAGATTGCCAAGAACTAGAATTGGGAAGATATTCATGGTTAATCATACTTGTGCTGATGACATTGTTTTAGGGGTTAATGTTGTTAAGAAAAGCGGTTATATCTTATTTGGAAATAAATATTTATCATTAGATACAATTAATGGTATCGGTTTATGGGCTTATGGACAAATATTAGTAGACCGCGAAGATGAATTTAGTCGAATGTCATCTAAAGAAAAAATGAAATTTGTTTTATATAATGGCGGGAATGTAATTATTTATCCAGAAGGTTATTGGAATCTTGCTGATGATGGTCAAAAAGA
>CAZSDG010000032.1:0-10177 GCA_964605575.1 uncultured Muribaculaceae bacterium
ATTGTTGCCATGCAAGTACCAAGAATTTTTCTAGTTTCACCACTTTGTAGTCTAACCATTACATACTTACCTTCACGACCTAGAATTTGAGCACTAGTTCCAGCACTTCTACATAATTCAGCGCCTTTACCAGGTTTTAATTCTAAATTATGAATTACAGTACCAACCGGAATGTTTTCTAAAGGTAGAGCATTACCAATTTTAATATCAGCATTAACTCCAGCTTCAACAATCATTCCTACTTCTAAATCTTTAGGGGCAATAATATATCTTTTTTCACCATCTAAATAATTAACAAGCGCTATATTAGCATTACGATTTGGATCATATTCGATAGTAGCAACTTTCGCTGTAATATCTTTTTTATCTCTTTTAAAATCAATAATACGATATTGTTGCTTAACTCCTCCGCCAATATGACGAACTGTAGTTTTACCACTATGGTTACGTCCACCAGTTTTTGTTTTTTTAGCTAATAAGCTTTTTTCTGGTTTTGCTTTAGAGAGATGTTTAGTATCTAATGTAGTCATTCCACGGCGTCCGGGAGTAACTGGTTTATAACTTTTAATCGCCATAACTTTTCACCTCTATATTTCTATTGATTGGCCTTCTTTAAGGGTAATGTAGGCTTTTTTATAAGTCTTAGTTTGACCCATATACTTACCAACACGACGATCCTTAGGTTTAGTAACTAAAGTATTAATACTTTCTACTTTAACCTTGAATGCCTCTTCAATAGCTTTCTTTATTTGATTTTTATTTGCTTTTTTATTTACTTTGAAGACATATACCTTACCATCTTGATTGATAGTAGCAGACTTCTCAGTAATAACTGGTGCAATAATGATATCTGTATAATCCATTATTTAAGCACCTCCTCAATATATTTAACTGATTCTTGATCAATAACCAAGTTTTCAGCATTAACTATATCTAATACATTTAAATCTTCAACTAAAATTACTTCAACTTTATGTAAATTACGAGTTGCCATATATAAATTTTCAGCATCTCCAATAGTTACAAATAGTGTTTTTCCTTCTAATTTAAGATCACTAAGCAATTTAACTCCATCTTTAGTTTTTAAATTACTTAATGTTAATGAATCAAGTATAGTTACTTTCTTATCTAATAATTTATTAGTTAAAGCAGATTTAAGAGCTAAAACTTTTTCTTTCTTATTAGATTTAAAACTATAATCTCTTGGAGTCTTTGCAAATACAACTCCACCACCAACCCAAATTGGCGAACGAGTACTACCGTGTCTTGCACGTCCAGTACCTTTTTGACGATATGGTTTTCTGCCGCCTCCCGCTACTTCAGCGCGAGTTTTATTTTTATGTGTACCTTGTCTTAAAGATGCAAGTTGTAAATCAACAGCTTTTTTTAATACTTCATGATTTGGTTCAACTGCCCATATGTTATCTGAAAGTTTAACATCAGATACTTTTTCACCTTTAAGATTTAAAATATCTAACTTAGCCATTATTCATTACCCCCCTCTTCTTTAACTTCAGGTTCTTCAACCTTTTCTTCAGTTGCTTCTTCAGTTACTTCAACAATTTCTTCAATTACTTCAGATGCCTCGTCTGCAGATTCTACTTCTTCCTCAGCTGTTTCTGTAATAACTTCTTCAGTTACTTCATCAACAACAGTTTCTTCTTCATAAGCAACTAATTCTAAATCAACTTTTTTATTTTCTTTAATATTTTCTTTAATAAGTACTAAAGAATTTTTTGGTCCAGGGATATTTCCACTAACTAAGATGTAATTATCTGTTTCATTAACTTCAACAATCATTAGATTTTGAATTGTCACAGTTTCATTACCCATATGCCCAGGTAATTTCTTACCTTTAGCAACTCTCATGAATCTCATGCTACCAAGTGATCCTGGACGGCGATGAAATCTTGAACCATGAGTTTCAGGCCCACGAGAATAGTTGTGACGTTTAATAACTCCTTGAAATCCCTTTCCTTTTGAAGTTCCAGTTACATCAACGATTTCTCCAGCTTCAAAAATGTTTACTCCTACAGCGCTTCCTAGAGTGTAATCATTAACGTTAACTCCTCTAATTTCTTTTAAGAAGCGCTTAGGATTTGTGTTTGCTTTTTTAGCATGTCCTACCATTGGTTTAGTAGCACTTTTTTCTTTACGGTCAAATACACCTAATTGAACAGCATCATAACCATCTGTTGCGACTGTTTTGATTTGAGTAACAACATTCGGTTCAACTTCTACTACTGTTACAGGAATTAATTTGCCATCTTGCGCAAATACTTGGGTCATCCCAACTTTGCGACCTAAGATTCCTTTCATTTTTCTTTCCTCCTATTATTATAATTTAATTTCGATGTCTATTCCACTTGGTAAATCTAAGTGAGTAAGAGCATCAATGGTCTCTTTACTTGGATTTTTAACATCAATTAATCTTTTGTGTGTTCTAGTTTCAAATTGTTCTCTTGAATCTTTATACATATGAACAGCTTTTAAAACAGTTACTTTTTCTATTTCAGTCGGTAATGGAATTGGTCCTGAGACATCTCCACCCGTTCTTTTGATAGTGTCAACAATTTTTCCTGCTGCTTGATCCAATGATCGATGATCAAAAGATTTAAGTCTGATTCTTACTTTTTGACTTGACATTACATATCCTCCCTTCGTCTATATCTGGTATAGACTTGCTCCGTAGCAAATTACCTGATTATAGAATTAATCCTAACAACCAATCCTAGTGTATCAGCAACCTCGCACATCTAAGCAGTTATACAAGAAAGAGTATAACACACTAAAAGGGTTTTTGACAACCCTTTTTTAACTTTTTTTTCTAAAAGAATAATCAAGATAATAAAAGATTATTTTATTACTAATCCCTCGAGCGATACATACTTAAAAATTCGATCATACTATTTAGATCAAATAACATTTTTTTCAGTGTAAACTCCTCATCACGATTTATATACCAACTAGGATTTGCTATAACTATATTTTCTGTTTTATCCTCTAAAGGATATTCTAAATAAAAAGCAACTAAGTATGGATAAATTTCAAAAATATATTTTTCATTTTCTTTAATTAATCTCTCAAGCTCAAAGTTATCAATATTTTTGATGTATTCCTCAAAGCCAAGCGCCAGACCAAAAGCGACACTTCCCGCCTCAGTGAATCCTTTCATTTTAAAACTCAAAATCATAATTAATATATAAATTAAATAACAATAATTATTATAAATAACACTAAATATAGAACCGCTAGTCCATTGAATTAAAAATAAATTTGATACTAAGATGAAAAACAAACCCAGAAAGATTAAAATAACGTTTCCTTTTTTATGTTGTTTTCTTAAAACAAAGTAATAAGCAATCATTAAAACCGGAGCAAAAAATAAAGGCACCGCACCACCTAAAAAAGGAAGCATAGAAGATGAAGAAATTACATTAGCAATATCTAAATTAATAAAATTAAACGAAAATAATATTGTTCCCAAAATGAAGATTATTGTAAAGAAAATTTTATGATATATAGTTTTTAGATTAACTAATCTATGAAAATCATTTTTTTTAATTGAACTTTTTATTGCTCTAGTTAAAGCAAAATTCAACTTAGTCCAAAATGATGTATCTGGTATTTTCTGTTCTATTGTTCCTTGTCCATAACCTAAAGCAAAAGAAAAATCCAAGACATTTGAAACAGCAAAAAAGTTATTGAAAAATTCTTTTTCAAGCAAATCTTGGTCAGTATAATCTTTTAATTTAGTAATTACTAAGTTATCATTAGTTGTTTCAATTTTTAAATATCCTTTGACAGCTAAAGGTATTAAGTAAGACATTAATATTCTTTTATCGGCCACATTATAATAATGGTATTTAAATTCAAATGCCCCTAACTCTTTCGGAGGTTTATTACTTGGTATAAGTTCAACCTTGGATCCGCGTTTAAATAATAAAAATAAGAATAAAGATATTAACAAACTCAATATAGGGATAATTAAATATACATTTTTTATTTGTGGATTAGAATTAATATCTTTATTATTTGCTTCTTCTAAAGGAATACCAACATCTTCTTTGTAATCATCCTCTTCAGCAAAACCATCTAAACTCAGCTTAATTTTATAATAATTTATTGTTCCAACTTCAAAACCTTTATCATTAATAATTATTGGAACTACTTGTGAATCATTAGCCATGATTTTAAGATTATCTGTTTTCATCCCAGTAATGAATTGTTGTTCGCTATCAAAATACATTAAATCAATAATAATATATAAATCAAAATAAGTTTCATTAACTGCTCTTATATTCAGATGCAAATCACCATTAAAATCAGCCAGATTAGACTCCCTAATTAATTTTATTCCCTTAAACTCTAAAATATCCGAGGAATTAATATCAACCAAATCACCATCAATTGTTTCTGCTGATACATTAACAATTAAAAGCATTAATGTTATTATTATACTTTTAAAAATATTTTTAATCATTTAACCACTACAATTCTATTTATTATTATGTTTAAAGTATATCACGTTTTTAAGTATTAAATACTTCTTTTATAGCTGTAAATAATTTAAATCAAAAAGGTTTGTATTTGGCATAATTTAAAACGTTACTAATCACCAAATATTAGTTTTTTCGAATAACTAGTTTTCTTTTTAATTTTTAGAAAAAATGATATAATTAAATGGTAAGGTAATAAGGTGATTTCATGCCAAGTTGGTCTATCCATTTAGCAATCGCAAAAAAAGTTAGTGATAAGTTAAAAATAGATAAAGATTTATTTTCTTTTGGTAGCTTAATACCTGATACAGATAAAGATTGTAAACTTGGTAGATATGAGGCTCATTATTACAATAAAAGAAAGGAAATAATTATGATTGAAGAATTAGAAAAAACACTTAACTAACCCACTAGTACTTGGATATTATGCTCACCTATTAACTGATACTTTTTATAATAACATTGTTTATTCAAAATGTTGGGTTCAAGATGATAATAACAATATCATAGGTATTAGATTTAAAAATGGTAAAATAATGAAGACTGATATAGAGGATAAAAACAAGCAAAAGAAAAAATATAAACATAAAGACTTTGATTTATATGGAAAATATTTATTTGCTAGTAAAAATTTAGATATTCCCCAAAATAAAGAAGAAATAATTAAAAATATAAAATATTTAAATAATCAATTTTTATCCGAAAAAGATATTAACAATAAAATTAATTATTTAAATAATAAATTTATGACATTTAATAAATTAACAATATCTGAAAGAATATTCAAACATAATTATAAATTATTTTCCAAACAAGAATTAGATAAAATATTTGATGATTGTGTAGATCATGTTTTTAAAAAAATTAAGGAAGCGTCAACTTAGAATAGATTTCAAAATAAATAAATATAAGAAGAAAGAAATCAATCATAGGAGATTAAACCCTATATTGATTGTATGAGGTTAATTATGAAAAGAACAGAAAATAAAAAGGTCAAAAAAATAATTATAACAATATTTATACTTTATTTTATTTTCTTTTGGTTTGGAGGAACAATAATAAGGGGAATTAATTATATGCTTTCACTTGAAACTAAAACTTATTTTCAATTATTATCTTCAGTTTCTAACAGAGATTTTGAACAAGAATTAATGACTTTTGCCAAAAACAATAAAATTAAATTGAAGATTACATATCAAGGTGATTTAGAAATGGTTGAAACATTGAACAGCAATCCCAAAGATTATGATGCTGTTTGGATATCTAATTCAATTTGGTTATATATGTTAGATAATAAATACTTAGTTAGCGATAGTAAATCAATCGGTATTAACCCTGTTATTTTTGGAATTAAGAATGATAAAGCTAAGTTGTTAGGTTTTAAAAATAACGACATATATAATATTGATATATTAAATGCAATTAAAAATGGTAACTTAAAATACACAATGCCTTCTGTTACTAAAACTAATAGTGGGATGAGTGCTTATTTATCTTTATTAAATAATTTTGCTGGTTCGCCAGAGGTATTAACTGAAGATATGTTAGATAGTAAGGAATTAATCGATAATTTAACCAACTTTTTTAAAGGTGTGGAAAGAGTCTCGGGTGATGAAGATTTTGCCATTGAATTGTTTAAAAATGGTGATTATGATGCGATTATTAGCTATGAAAGTTCTTTAATAAAATTAAATAAAGAATTGGTAGCTAATAATAATATGCCTTTACAATTAGTTTATCCAATTGACGGTGTAGCAATTAATGATATGCCCTTTGGTTTTATTAATCGATTTGAAAGTACAAAGAAGCAAAATGAATTTAAAAAAATTCAAGACTTCTTACTAAATGATAAAACTAAGTTGAAGCTAGAAAGTCTTGGCTTTAGAACCTGGTATGGCGGAATTAAAAACAATGCAGATAAATCAGCATTTAATCCTAGTTGGGGTATTAATACAAATAAATATTTAATTCCAATAAACTATCCTAGTAAAAATGTTATTAATGAAGCGATTAATTTGTATATAAGTGAATTAAGGAAACCTAGTCACACAATTTTTTGTTTAGATGTTTCTGGAAGCATGCAAAATCATGGAATTTATGAACTGATCGAAGCCATGAATTATATTTTAAATCCTGAAACTGCATCTGCAGATAGAGTACAGTTTTCTAAAAGAGATAAGGTAAGCATTATTACCTTTAATGAAGGAGTTAAGGAAACTACCGAAACATTAATTGGTGAACAAATAACTGATTTTATACCGTGGGTTAATAACCTTACTGCTTTAGGAGGCACTAATATATATGCTCCCTCAATAAAAGCTATAAATATGTTAGAAAAAGAAAATAAAAATCATTATAATACTGCTATAATATTAATGACTGATGGTGAATCAAATATAGGTTCATTTAGTGATTTAAAAAATCACTACCAATCAATTAAAAGTACTATACCAATTTATAGTATTACCTTTGGTCAGGCTAATGAATATCAACTTAGAGAAATAGCAAAATTAACTAATGCTAAGGTTTTTGATAGCAAATTAGGACTTAAAAGAGCATTCACTGAAGTAAGGAGCTATAACTAATGAAAAAACAAATTCAAAAAAGATATTATTATGCCTCTTTTATTGCTAGTTTGTTTTTCATTATTTGTTATGGCATATTAAATTTTCATCTATTGATTGTAATTATCTTAACACTTGCTACTTTTGTTGGTTCCTCATTTTTCTTTAGAGAAAAAGATATTAGAAAATATGATCCCAAAATAATTCAAACCTATTACTTTGGAATATCCAAGATTGCTAATTATACAAACATAATAACTGATGAAAATATTATTAATCAAATCAAACAAATTACCTTCTTAACTGAAGAAATTCTTGGTAAAATAAATGAAAGACCACATAAGGTAGAACAAGTATATGACTTTTGTGATTACTACTTAAACATTACTTATAAAATACTAAGACAATATAATTCAGTTATAAAAAGAAAAGATCTTTCAAATAAAGAACAAGAATTTATTAATAAAACTCCTCATTATTTAGAAGCATTAATTAAATTATTTAAGCAACAAAATAAAAATATGAATGAAGAAGTTATGGTAGATGTTAATTCAAGTATTAAAGTATTTGAAAAAACAATGGGAATAGATAAAATGGATGTATTATTGGAAATGGGTGAAAATAATGAATATTGAAAATAAAATTGAAACAAAACCACGTGAAGGATTAATTGAAAAGATTGTTGGAGGCGCTATATTATTAATTGTTATTATTGTAGTAATTCTAATTAAAACAAGTAGTGATAAAAAGAAAAATTTAGTTATTGTCTCTGGAGCAGTTGGTGGAGGTAAAGAAAACTTCTTAGCTGATGAAAAGTTTAATGAAATATTGAATAACAAATATGCAATTAAATTTGTTGGAGATTCCTGGAGTAATGGGAAATTAGTTAAGGATAACGTTGTTGATAAAAATAATAATAAATATGATTTGATTTTCTTTTCAGATGCTAGGTATTATGATTATTATAAATTACAACCAAATCCTGCTCTTGGCGAAGTTCCCAGAGATCGAGTTATTGATGGTAATTTAACATTAAATACCCCAATTGTTATTTATAGTTGGGACTCAGTTGTCGATGTGTTTATTAAAGAAGGTATTGTCACAATTAAAGATGGAGTTTATTACATAACAGATATGAACAAACTCTTAACTTATATTTTAGAAGGTAAAAAATGGGAAGAGATTGGTCTAGATATATATGGTAGAATAAATATAGCTTCTACAGACCCTGTTTCATCAAGTCCTGGAGCTACTTATTATGGTTTATTATTATCTATAATGAGTGGTGGCGATATTACTTATGAAGGCGTCCAAAGAGCTTTACCTAAGTTAAAAGAGTTTTATATTAAATCAGGTTACATGAACAACACCCCAGCTGATCTTTTCGAAATGTATTTAAAAACTGGGGTTGGGGCCAAACCACTAATCGTCGATTATGAAAAAAGTATTATTGATTTTTCTAATTCCAACCCTGATGGTTGGAATCAAGTAAAAGATAAGGTTAGAATTTTATATCCAACTCCTACTATTTGGAATTCACACTGCATTGCCACATTTAATGATAAAGGTAATTCATTCTTAAAAGCATTCAATGATAAAGATATTCAACAACTAGCTTGGAGTAAATATGGGTTTAGAGTTGGTGTATCTGGTGGTAATTATGATGTAACCGATATTCAAATTAAAGGAGTACCTCAAACAATATCAAGTGTTACTCCTGGATTAAAAATGGATGTTTATAATCAAATTATTGATTATTTAAAACAATAGAAAGAAAGAAGGAAAAAAAATATGGGATTTATTAAAGCAATCGGCGATGCCGCGAAAGGTCAACACAAAGATTTATTTAGAGAGATAATTAAATGTGATGATATGGCCACTAATGTTATCGCTAAAAAGGTAACTACAGAAAACAATGTAATATCAGACCAATCAAGACTATTTGTTCAACCAGGACAAGCAGCAATTTACGTAGATAATGGAGCAATAAAAGATATCATTACTGAGCCTGGAATGTATTTTATGGATACAAGTGCTCCAACATTATTTCAAACAAATATCTTCAAAGGATTAACTGACACAGTTCTTGAAACATTAAAAAGAGTAGCTTATGAAGGAAAAGAGATTAATCAACAAGTTGTTTATTACATTTCTTTAACAGAAAAGGTTGGTTTACCATTCAAAACAGAAGACAAAATACTATATGATGATCCAGAATGGGGACCAATGGAACTAAGTGCCCATGGACAGTATGCCTTTAAAGTAGAAAATCCAGTTAATATTTTAGTCAATTTACTTGGTAATGAAGGTAACGATGTTTATGTTGATACTTTATCACACTCATTATTACCATTTATTGTTTCAAGTATTACAAGCGAAATAGCTAATCTTAATGTACCATTTGAAGAAATAACTAAACAACAAGATAAACTAGGTGAAAGCTTACTTAAATCTATTTCGGATAAAATTGCTTCACTAGGTATTGAAATTACAAAAATAGTTGTAACAAATATCGATGTTCCAGAAGCAGTAAAAGCTTCAATGCGTGAAAGAGTTGCAATTAAAATGAAAGCAACTTCAGTAGATGAAAAAGAAGCTGAAACTTATGCGAAAATCCAACAAGCAGATGCGCTTAAAGACCTAGCAAACAATCCTGGAAGTGCTGGTACAACAGTTATGGGTATGAATGTCGGTGGTATGTTTGGCGGTGTCCTAACAGACCAAAACAAAAATGATAATCAAGAAAATAAATAATTAAAAAGATTATAAATATTGGTAAAACCCTATATATTGACTATTAATCATAATTATGTATAATTGTAATCAATAAGAGCGATTGTCCTTGACCGTTTGGTTGGGGGGGAATCGCTCTTATTTTTTTCTAGACCAATTAATATGAATTTTTTCTTATATATTAGCTAATCAACAAAATTAGCTAATATATAAGAAATAGTTATGTATCTTAAAAACCTTTGTCTTTTCCTTTATAAGTTTCTATTTCTTTTAAAGTGGCACTTCCCCTATATATTCCTCTGTTTGTTAAAGCTTCTAATGTTTTTAGTTTATCAACCATAAAAGAAGAAAAAGCAATACTTAAATCTGAGTCTTTACTTC
>CAZSDG010000033.1:0-10154 GCA_964605575.1 uncultured Muribaculaceae bacterium
GAACTTTTAAATGTTCAGTTAATTCATCAATTTCTCTTGTTAAAATTGCTATTTGGACTTCTGTACAGCCAGTATCTTTACCATCTTTACTGAATTCCTTAACAATTTTAGCTTTTTCTTCTTTAGATAAAGCCATAATAAATTCCTCCATTTCCTTTTATCCGTTTTATCCTAGTAAAAAATCGGAGACTTTTAAGACCAAGAAAAAACTTCTATTAGGATTATATACCAATATTGAGTAGATTGCAAATAAAATTAATTTATTTTTTCGCCACCGAAATAATAATATCTTCCATCAGTTTGCTTTTTAAAAGTATACTTATATTTATTTTGTTTAGCATGATATTTAATTGATCCTAATATTTCTTCGCGATTATCTTGGTTATTGAAAAAGACTACAGCGTCCATATTAATATCAGCTAGTTCGCTCCATTCACCGTTAATATAATTATTACTAATAGTATAATCTAAACCATTTTTTGGATATTCAAAGAAGAAAAATGCATTAGAGTTTCTATTTATGGTTAGTTCGTATAAATAGTTATGATAAACATATATATAATCACCATCGTGTTCCGCTTTATATGGAACACTTATTACTGATATTTGTTCGCAAACTTCTTCACTTTTACATTTTGGACAATTAGAAATAATTTTATATTCTTTTTTTACTGGATCATAATCCAAAAAATCACAATTATAATCTCTATCTATATCAATTTTTTTAATTTCATCGCTATCATACTTTGAATCTGGTCCATAATACTTGATATAACCATTTTTGATGGTTTCTTCGGGAATATATTGATAATCCTCTTGATTTTGCGAAAGTATTTTAGAATTGCTAGCCAAAACTCTTAAGTGAAATGGTATATCCTCAATACTCAGATCTTTCAAAATTATTTTAGAAGGAAAATTCTGATACATAAGATTATTAATAAGATCACTATTAAGATTTATTCTAGTTGTTTCATAATAACTTTTCGATGATTGGATTTTTTTCGTAAATTATTTCTTCAACAAGTGGAGTTTCTTTAGGAGGTTCTACACAATCTTTGCATTTTACATAATATTTCATTGAAAAAAATATAATAATTACTACAACACAAAAGCTGGCAGTAATTATCCAATTTAAATTTATTTTTTTCTTCATAATATTCCGCCTTATTTTTAAATAATTTATATCGAAACAAGAAAAATTTAGTTATTCAACGTGCTCAGTTTGTTTGAAATTATTAACAGCTTCTTCAACCAATTGTTTTACTTCAGTAATATTTGCATAATCAGTTGCCTCAATAATTTTGTAATTATCGCCATCTTCTTCTAATTCAGAAACAAAAACATTAAACTCATCATTTTCGTCTAAACTATAATCGGTATAAACCATCAGGGGATTTTTTGCTTCTTGCTCAATAACTGCGATAACATCGCAAGTTACTTCTATTCCTTGATCATTTAAAATTGTAAATGTATTTTCTAAATTAATATTTTCCATTATAATCTTCTTATCCTTTCTTCTAAGCCTCTAACCGCACTATTTAATGTTCTTCTTAATCCCGCTTCCATTCTATTTAATGTTTCACCACGATATTTAGCTTGGGGATTCCATATTTTTTGGTATAATCCAGAAATTATATGTAACGGCGCTACCGTGATTCTAGCCAACGCACCTGACCCAAGTCTTAAAATACTAGCAGCTAAAGCAACAGGTATTTTAGCAACACTTCCTAAAGAAGAAAGAGTTTGACCGGCAAATCCAGTTATTGCATCTATACCTTCATTTCCAGTAGGATTTAAATCTAAGCCTCTTAAATTGGTTCTAGCTCTTTGAAATTTTAATACTACTTCTCTTGATACTTGTGCAACTAAATTTTGACGTTGGTTAGTCACACCTCTAGTTCGCGCTGTCAATTGCATACGATGATTGTTTATTTCTGTTAAATAAAATCTTTTCAAGCCTACTTGAGCACTTATTGGAGCTAATCTGTACTCTCTCCTAATTGCATTTAATAATCTCCCTCTAATATGAGTAATATCTCTTTGATTACTACCAGGTGTATTTAACAAATTTTGTAATTGTCTTTGCAATAAGATTCTCTCGCTACGCGCTTGTGCATAATCCATTTTTACCTCCTATAATATATATGTATTATAAATCATTTATACCGATTATGATTAAAAATTTCATTATTATGTAAAGTAACTGTCCTATATCATCAAAAATGGTTTTGCTTTTGTCTTATCCTTTATGTATTCTTGATAGATAGCGATTGGTTTATTACCTTCACAATATACTAAGTACTTACTTGTAAATGTTTTAGCAATAATACCACCATTTTTAATTAATTTTGAATTTGTTTCATTAATTTCCTCAGTTGGGAAATTTTTCAAATATTTTTCTAATGATATAAATTCATAATTATCATTAGCTATTTCATTCAAAGTGCTTGCTTGTTCCAAAAAATAATTACCTTGTTTAGTCCGTTCTAACTCAATCATAGTTGCTCCACAGCCAAGTTTATTACCAATATCATTAATTAAACTACGTATATATGTTCCTTTAGATACTAAGGTTTTAAAAGTTACAATTTCTTCTTTTATAGTTAAAACTTCAATACTTTTAATATTCACAGATCTTTTTGGTAATTCAACCGGAATATTTTTTCGAGCATATTCATATAACCTTCGACCATTTACTTTAACCGCAGAATATATTGGAACTTCTTGTTCATATTCACCTTGAAAACTATTGATTGCAATCTCTACTTCACTTTGCGTAAACTTTGCAGATGCTTTACTTATGATATTTCCAGTAATATCATAAGTATCCGTTTTTAAACCTAGCTGCATTGTTGCGATATATTCTTTATCTTCGCCAGTTAGTATTTCTATTAGTTTTGTACATTTTCCCAAAGCCACTACTAAAACACCTGTGGCCAATGGATCTAGCGTTCCAGCATGACCAATTTTAGTCATTTCAAAAAAGTCGTTAAGGTAGTTGACTACATCACGACTTGTTTTATCTTTTTCTTTATTGACAATAATAATACCGTCCACTTTACTTTTCCTCTTTGATTTTATTGATTAAACTCTCAATTTTTTTACCATATTCTATTGATTCATCAAAAACAAAAATTAATTCCGGTGTATGTCTAATATCAATTGTTTGTGATAACATCTTTCTAAGATGACCACTTGTTTTTTCTAATTCATTAGTAATTTCATTTTTGGTATAATCACCCATATATGTATAAAAAACTTTGGCAAAACTTAAATCATTAGTTACTTCACAAGCTGTAATATTTACACTTTTGATAACCATATTTTTGGTTTCATTCATAATTATTTTGCTTAATTCTTTTTGGATTTGCGATGAGATTTTTTTTGCTTTTAATTTCATTTCTTTACCTCAACCATTTCATAAGCTTCTAAGATATCGCCTTCTTTTATATCATTAAAGTTTGTTAGTGTTATTCCACATTCAAATCCTAATTTCACTTCTTTAACTTGATCTTTTTCTCTTTGAATTTGAGCTATTTTAGTATCACCGATAACATTAGAGTCGCGAATAATTCGTATTTGGGAATTATTTTTAATTAGGCCATCTGTAATATATGACCCCGCTATTGTACCAACTTTACTAAACTTAAATAGTTTTCTAATTTCAGCATGTCCGATTACTTTTTCTTCAAATTCAGGATCCAACATCCCTTTCATCGCTAATTCCATATCTTCTATTACTTTATAGATAATTGTGTATAAGCGAATTTCAACACCATAACTTTTAGCAAATTCTTTAGTACTAATTGATGGGACAACGTTAAACCCAATAACAATTGCGTTACCAGCATTTGCTAACACTATGTCACTTTCCGAAATTGTACCAACATCACTTCTAATAACTTTTATTTTTACTCCGTCAACATCAATTTTCTCTAAAGCCAGTTTAACAGCTTCTTCAGAACCACGAACATCAGCTTTTAATACGACATTTATTTCTTTGATTCCAGATTGAATTTGTGAAAATAAATCATCCATATTTATTATTTCTTTTTTATTTTTTAATTCCTTTAATTGATTTTGTCTTGAGATAGCAATTTTCTTAGCTTCAGCTTCAGTCTCAAATGCCATAAATCTATCTCCTGCAGATGGGTTATCATTAATACCAGTAAT
This sequence comes from uncultured Muribaculaceae bacterium, assembly GCA_964605575.1. Taxonomy (GTDB): domain Bacteria; phylum Bacillota_I; class Bacilli_A; order RF39; family UBA660; genus JAAZHN01. The sequence continues at coordinate 4,174 of CAZSDG010000033.1, forward strand.
AACAACTGGCATACTTGGCAGTGCCTCAACTATATCTTTTCCTAAATCATTTTTCATTGTTCTGATATGACCTAAAACATGGCCTGCAACAATTGGATCGCCAATTCTTAATGTTCCATTTTGAATTAAAATAGTTGCAGTACATCCAGTCTGTAATTCACAACTTGATTCAATTACGGTACCAATGGCATATCTTTGTGGATTAGCTTTTAATTCTAACATTTCACCTGTTACAATAATAGTTTTAAGTAATTCATCAATTCCTTCACCTGTATGTGCTGAAATGTTAACAAACGGATATGATCCACCCCAACTTTCTGGAGTGATATTTAATTCAGCCATTTCTGTCAACACTTTATCAAGATTAATATCCGGTTTATCTATCTTATTAACAGCAACAATAATAGGTACATTTGCTGCTAGAGCATGGTCAATAGCTTCTTTAGTTTGTGGCTTAACGCCATCATCAGCAGCAACAATAATAATTACAATATCAGTAATACTAGCGCCTCTAGCACGCATTTCAGTAAAAGCAGCGTGACCTGGAGTATCAATAAAAGTTAGTTTTTCATTATTATATTCAATTTGATAAGCGCCTATATGTTGAGTAATTCCACCACTTTCTTTAGCAACTACATGTGAATTACGAATATAATCTAATAACGATGTTTTACCGTGATCAACATGCCCCATTATCGTAATAACTGGGGCTCTATTAACTAAATCTTTTTCCTCATCTATTACTTCATATTCTTCAAAATTAGTTATATCTTGTGTTTCTTCTCTTTTTAATTGTTTATTATAATAAGCAACAATTATTTCAGCATTATCATAATCAATCGAATGATTTAAAGATAACATTAAACCAAGTTCCATCAATTTTTTAATAATTTCTGCACCATCAACATTTAATTGTTCTGCAAGTTCAGAAACTTTCATGTTTTCTGCATATAATACAATGTTATCTGAGCTTTCTGTATTACTTATTAATTTTTCTTTGTTTTTATACATTTGCTTTTTCTTATATTTATATTCTTCATTAGAATTTGATACTTCTTTTTTCTTGCGCATTTTTTTAGCATCTAGCTCTTCTTCGTCTTCATCTATATTAATATTTGAAACAATATCTTCAACTTTTTCATCTAACTCTTCTTCGTCTTCAAAATCTAATTCATCATCTGTACTAATTAAATGTAAAGTATTATCTAATAAGATAATATCGTCATCATTTAACATGGAATCTGCATCAGTAGCTTTTATACCTAATTCTTTACATTTTTTTAATACTTCCGCTACTGTTAAATTCATTTCATTAGCGTATTCTTTGACATTCATCATAAACGAACACCTCTTTCTATTTAATTAGTTTACTTATCAATTCTTCATAAATATTTTCTATATTATTTACACCCAAAATTTTCTCAATTGTTTTATTTTTTTTGGCTTTATTTATAACTTCAAGGTCTTTTTTTAAATATAAACCTCGACCATTTTGTTTGCTTGTTTCATCAAACATTACTTCTTGATTTTTAGTAATAATTACTCTAAACATTTCTTTTTTAGGTAATAAATCACCTGTTATGACACATTTTCTAAGTGGAATTTTACTTTTCACTTAAATCACTTTCATTTCCTTCTTCATTTATTTGAGTAAGGGTTTTAACATTTATTTTATATTTAGTTAATCTACTTGCTAAAATAACATTACTTCCTTTTTTACCAATAGCAAGCGGGAGATTATCTTCGTTTACTATGGCTAATGATTCCTTATTTTCTTCTGATAAAATATTGACAGTAACGTTTTTAGCTGGAGCAAGAGCATTTGCTATAAACTTAGTAATATCTGGATCATATAAAATCAAGTCTATTTTTTCACCATTTAATTCTTTATTAATACTTGCAATTCTTGATCCACCCTCCCCAATACAAGCTCCAATCGGATCAACTTTTTCGTTATTAGAAAATACTGCAACTTTACTTCTAATACCTGGTTCACGAGCTACAGAATATAATTCAATCGTACCATCGGCCAGTTCTGGAATTTCACTTTCAAGTAATCTTCTAATAAAACCATAATGTTTTCTCGATACTAAGATTACTGGTCCCTTTGGTCCAGCTTCAACCTTAGTAATATAAACTTTAATACTTGTTCCCATTTTAACTTCTTCGCCAGGAATCATCTCACTTTTTGGTAAAATACCTCTCGTTCTACCAAGATCAACATAATAGTTTCTAGCATCTTCCATTGCTAACATTCCAACCATTAATTCATCTTGTTTATTTGCAAATTCATCAACTACACTTAATTTTTCTGCCTCTCTTATTTTTTGCATTAAAACTTGTTTAGCTGTACCTGCAGCTACTCTTCCAAAATCGTGAGGAGTTACCTCAGTTTCAATAACATCACCAACTTTAGCATCGGGATGTTCTGCTTTAATTTCACTTAATAACACTTCTGCTCCTAAGTCATAATCAACTGGGCTAGTCCCATCTTCATTAAGTATTGAGTAATCCTTAACTACTACTACATACGAAACTACTTTTATCTCACCTGTCTCACGATCAATTGTTACTTTAACATTTGTTTTAGAGTTAAAATTTTTCTTATAGGCAGTAATTAAAGCTTGCTCCATTCCTTCAAATATAATACTTTCACTAATGTTTTTATCTTTAGCAATATTTTTTACTGCACTAATAAATTCTTTATTATTCATTATTACCTTTCCTTTCTTTTGATGAAATATCTAATATATAATTACTTTCTTTAATATCATAATTATCCACTATTGGGTTTATTTTATGGGTTGCTTCAACAATAGCATCTAAATCCAAACCACCTATTTTATCTAATACTATTTTTAAAAATAAATATTTGTTTTCTTCTTCCATTACAATCGAATCAACCACAATATCATCAGAAACTAATTCTTTTTCAATTAATTCTTTTAATTTATCATAATTTTGCATATTCTTCTCCTAACTTAATAATAAAAGTGGGTTTCTGCCCACTTAATACGTCGAATAAAGTATAACAAATCCTATACATAATGTAAAGGACAATTAACGTAATTTTCTTTCCAGTCTTTTAACATGTACTACGTCTATTCGTGATTGGATTGCCATATTAATTAATTTTGCTTTAAAACCCAGTGATTCAGCAATTGGAGTTAAAGGACCACCAATAATTCCTAATGCCTCATCAATCTTAACTTCACCTCTGGCTAGACGTGGAAAAAGGTTGCCATAAGGATCGATTAATCCCATGTTTTTCGGAAGAAAAATACCAAATCCTAGAGGAACAGCACCGTTGTGGTTATGGCCACAAAGAATTAAATCAGCTCCATTTGTAACATGTAATTGTTTAAAATATTTTTTATCTAAAATTGCATTAGGTGTATGACACATAATTGTATTAAAAGTTTCAGCTGGTAGACCATTTGGAAACGCTTTGTTAACTTTTTCAACAAAATCAGCACTAGATCCCATTTTTGTTTCATAATGATCAAAATCTAAATTAATAGCTGTTAATAACATATTATATTCATCTAAATATTGTTGAGTATTATCCATTACTGTTATCCCCGGAACATTATTAATATTAGCAAATAATTCTTCTTCAAAGAATGGTTCCCACTCTAACGAATTAACACTTTTAGACATCACTTTTAATCTCATAAGATCGTGATTACCATAAATTAAATATACCGGAGCTATTTTACCAAGCAAACCAAAAAACATTAATAAGTCATCATAATTTTGCGTCTCATTAAAACAAATATCGCCTGTAAATGTAATATAATCCGGACGAATTCTTTTTATTTTGGCACAGATATTAATCAGTTTCTGAACTGGCATTGCCTCATTAAAATGTAAATCAGTTATATTAACAATAACATGATTCTTTCTAACTGTATTTGATTCAATATTATGTTTCTGTGTAATTATCACAAATATTCCCCCTTTAAATGATGACTATGATAACATATATAACCTTTATTGTAAACAAAAATACATATTAATAATTATATTTCTAATATTTACAATTACTAAACTATATAAAATTAACTAATTATTTAATAAAATTGTCACTTTCCCGAATTTTTTCAAAACTTTTAACTTGAAGCGTTACTCCATACCCATTGTAGTTTAATAAAAAACTTGAACTACTAGCTCCCGATGTTTTCTTTATTACAGTAAAATATGTACTAAGATATTCATCGATTAATAATCTATCTTCGATACTATGTATTGACATAATAATTTTTATAAAACTTGGCAGAAATTCTGGAGCATTTTCTTTTGTATATATTATATTTCTTATTGCTTCGAAAATTTCTTCATAGCTTTTTACTTTACACTCATATTTTCTTGGCAAGTCAAAATAAATATCAATTTGTTTTTGGAGAGATTCACTAATTTGATTAAGAGAACTAACAATGGTTTCAACAACTCTTTCTATTGATTGTTCAACTTCTTGATTATCTTTTAACATAGACTACATCCATTCTTGAGGGCATAACTGTGTTTAATAATTTTGATTTTTTTCCTTGGGACTCGGCAATAGTTGTTAATGGCCCACCTATTATTCCTAATGTATTATTTATTTGTATGCTTCCTCTAGCCAAATCTGGAAATATATTTTCATGTGGATCCATTAATCCTTTGTTTTTTGGTAAAAATATTCCAATACCTAACGGTACCGCTCCATTATGCATGTGTCCAGAATGGATCAAGTCAGCATTCCTATTAATATATATTGCGTCAAAAAATTTTTTATTCAAGATAACTTTTGGACTATGACAACTAATTTCGTTAAATGTTTCTTTGGATTGAAACTCTGGAAATAAATCATTTACTCTAAAAACAAAGTCTCGAGGCTTTTCTTTAAGCACTTCATAGTATCGATAATCCATATTAATCCCTGTTAAAGAAACATTATATTCATCTAAGTATTTAGTTTCATTTTCTAAAATATTAATCCCTGGTATAGTCTTTATTAAATCAAACAGCTCTGTTTCAACATATTCAACCCATTTTATATTTGTAATACCTTTGCTATCATTAGCCAAAGCCATTACATCTTTATTTCCATAAGTAATATATACTGGTGACAATGATCCTAACATTGAAAAGAATTTTATTAAGTTGGTATAATCATTTGATCTACTAAATAAAATATCACCACAAAAAATAACATACGATGGATTTAAAATTTTAATTTTTTGGACAATTTTAGTTAATCTCACTTGATCAGTATAATCATTGTAGTCCAAATCACTAATTTGGACAATTGTAATATTTTTTCTAATCTTTTTTGATAAAACATTATGTTTTTTTGTAATAATCATTTTAATTTATTCCCCTTAATTAGTCGGATATACTACCATATCTACTTAATTATGTCAAACTGGCACCTATCATTTTTACTCAAAGAAAAATAAGCATCATGCCTATTTTCTAATAATTAATCTTCAGATAACTTGCTTAAGAATTCAATATCGCTTTTTTCATCGACAAAGTCTAGTTCAAAGCCAGCGTCATTTTTTCTAAGTAAAGAAACAAGTGTTTCTCCCTCGTTATAATCATCAATTGTATAGAGCATTAATTCATTGCCTGTCTCAGGATTAATAAATATATCAACTATATTTATTTCAATATTTTTTCCATTTAAAACTACACTAATTCTATCTTCCATAATTTTACATTCCTTTTTCCATTGGTTTTGTAGCATTTCTAACAAGTTCTTTAAAATTCTCATATCCTGTTAAAACAACTTGAATATCTTTATCAGACTTCTTCATCATCTCAATAAGTGCTGCTTTTCTACTTGAACTATAATTTTTTAAACCCATTGCTTTAGCCATTACAACAAGTTCTGGAACAGTATATTTATTTAATGAATTATCCTCTTTTGTTTCAGAATCAGCTTCCATTTGTTCGGGGTCTTCTGGATTTGGTCCTTCTGGATTTGGTCCTTCTGG
>CAZSDG010000034.1:0-9824 GCA_964605575.1 uncultured Muribaculaceae bacterium
CTTTCAGTTTTTATATCACAAAAAGAACCGACCAAATCAGAACAATTAAATATTCTAATAGCCTCAACTCGATGAGCCATTGATATATTAGCTAAATTAGCAATTAAAATTGATACTCTGCTTTTTTCATGGCTACTACCTCTATCTATATCAGTTAAATTTTGTTTGTTTATACAACCAACTGTTGAATCAACACTAGTTGGATTAACTCCATAAAATGTTTGTTTATTTACACTATCAATAAAATTATTTGCTAATGGTGAGATGCTTACTTTATCAAAATTTAATGTACTACATAAATAATTTTTAGCATATTCATTATTATTTTGTGCGAGAACAACTGATTGATCTGCACTATTGTTATCTAAACCAATTACAAATCCCAAGCCAACAAACGTAATTATTAGTATAGTAAAGCTGATAATGATTTTTTTGTTCATAAATTTTTATCTCCTTTAATTCGTTTAATATAGATAAATGTACCTATTACTACAACTAGTAAAATTACTCCACCAGAAATTAAATAATAATTAATCTCAAGTTTATCATTAGTGGTTCCCTGCTTAGAAGATGTCTGATCTATTGTTGTCATAGATTTTTTAGAAGCTTCAGCATAACTCTTATTTTCACTTGTATAAAGTAATTTTTGACAACCACTTTTACTAGGGTTTTCTTTACAATACTCTGTATTAACAAGTTCATTATATCTAGGCAGGACAACTTCTACTTCTTTTATTATTCCAGGAACACAGTTTTGATCTAATGCAAATATTTGAAAATTCGCTTTTTTTATATAATCGATACCATATACTTTTTCGATATGGGTGGTTTTTTCCCCAAAGGCTGTAATATTGAAATTTGGAATATCTCTACTACTAACACCTATTTCTTTATTTAAATTGGAAAAAATTAAATCAAAATAATAGTAGTTTTCTTCTACTAAAGTGTAATTTATTTTTATTCTTTCAGCTAAAGCCCGAACATCATATTCCTTACACTCGGCGATTACGTCCAGTTTAGCAAATGAGAATATCGCAATTATAAACATTATAATATTTAACACTCTTATCTTCACCACTACTTATATATTTCATTATAGCAATTATTTATGTTGTAAACAAGATTATTTTTGTTATAATATCATTGTCTATTGATATTAATTGGAACAGAAAGGAATTATGTTACAATTAATTAACGTTTCTAAGAAACATCTTCAACAAATTATATTAGATAATATTAATTTAACTTTTAGTAAAAATGAAAAAGTCATGATAGTTGGTCCATCTGGCAGTGGAAAAACAACTCTTTTAAACTTGATTTTTAAATTAGATAATCCAAATTCAGGAAACATATATTACAAAGGTCTAGATTTAAATAAAATTAATGATAATTATTATCATATTCAAATGGGTTATGTTTTACAAACCTATGAATTATTAGAAGAATTATCAGTGATAGAAAACATTAAATTAGCCAGTATTATTAGTAGAAAAAAAGCTTTTGCAGACATATTTGCCATTTTAAAAATTGTTGATTTAGAAAAAAAAGCTAATCAGCAAGTAAAAACTTTATCTGGCGGTGAAAAACAACGTGTAGCAATTGCAAGGGCATTAATCAATAATCCTGATATTATTATTGCTGATGAGCCTACTGGTTCTTTAGATACTGCCTCAAGTAAAGAAATAATGGAATTGTTATCTAAATTATCCCAAGATAAACTACTTATCATGGTAACTCATAATGAATCTTTAGCTAATAAATATGGAACAAGAATCATTAGAATAAAAGATGGTAAAATAGAATCCGATTCTAATAAAAAAATAATAAATAATAATGAAATAATAAAAAATCAGAAAAAAAGAACAATAAAAATCCTTGATATCATTAAGATATCAATTAAAAACGTTATCAAAGAAAAAAAGAAATTTATTTTAACCTCATTAGCGACATCTCTGGGAATTTTGGGTTTAACTCTGGTCTTGTTGATTTCTGAAGCAGTTAAGAAAGAATTAACAAACATTGAAAGAAATAAAATTAGTTCTTTTCCCATTGTTATTCAAAACGGTTACCAAAAAACAAAAAATAATAGTAATTATACTTTTCCCAATAGTGACTCTTATGAACCAAAAAAAGAGAATAAAACTTTTTACTTAGATAATAATATTATCAATTATTTACGAGATATTGATCAAGAACTAATAAGTGCCTCTAGCGAGAGGTTATTAAGCAATTATATAGTAATGAATAATAATTATGATTTCATTGACAATAGCAATCTTATTTCATTACCAACAATTGATATAAATAATCAATTTTTGAAAATTAATTTTGATTTATTAACAGGGTCTTTTCCCAAGAATAAAAGTGAATTAGTTTTAATTATTGATGGGAATAATCAAATTTCTAAATCTTTATATGACCAGATTGGTAAAAAAAGCATAGGTAAAGAACTTAAATTAATTAACAATAATGCTTTTTTTATTAAAAAAAATAATAGCTATAAAGTTAATGATAATCTTAAATTAACCTATAATCACAATGATAATATTGAATTGAAAATTGTTGGAATAATTAGGCCAAAATTAGATAATAGTCTCTATCATGAAATATCTGGGATTGGGATAAGTGAAAATATTATTAAAGATTTAATTGAAATAAATAAAAATTCTAAAATAATTACAGAGCAAATTCATGCCAATCATAACTTATTAACTGGAATAAAGAAAGATGATAACACACTATTAGAGTTATTTTATAATGAAATGCCTTTAGAAATCTCTTTGTTTCCTAAAGATTATTTATCAAGAATGAAAACAATCGAATATCTAAATAATTACTCAAAAGAAATTATTTATCAAGATTTATCAGAAGAATTTATTTCAACAACAAAAGAAGTGTTTAGGACTATAACTATTGCTCTATTACTGTTTTCAATAATCGCGATTATTGTCATAATATTTATGATTGGAATATTAAACTATATTAAAACCTTAGAAAGATCAAAGGAAATAGGTATTTACCGAATTTTAGGCGCTAGCAAAAAAGATATTATTCTTATACTGAATAATGAAAACGTTATTATTGGTATTGTCTCAGCATTAATTAGTCTTACTTTAGCAAATCTAATAGTTGGATACTTATTTTCTTCATTATTAGGTATTTCCCAAAATAATTTTAATTATAAAGTAGGCGTTTTAGTATTATTAATTGGTGTTATAACCTGTTCAATTGGTGGTTTACTACCGATTGTAAAAAAAGTAAAAGAACCAATTATTAACAACATTAAATAAACATAAAATTTTTATTTGTTATTAACAAATTGTTTGGTTTCTTCACTATACTCTAACCAATTTAATCTTGCCTCATTAACGCTTGGACTGTTAAATTTTGTTAAAAACTCACTTAGACAATGATTACCATCTTTATTACAAGTAAAGTTAAAATCAGAATAACTATTTGTCTTATTATAATTTCTTATCTCTCGTATTTCTTTACCGGATAAAGTAATTGAATACATTGCTGGTTTTAAATATATTTCTTTACCGTCTTTAGCTATTCGCTCTATCGTTTGAACACCTTTTTCATCTGACCAATTTCTACCTAATTCACGATGATCAAGTTTAATGTTATTTAAATCTATTTTTCTTGATAGTATTGCTGATGTTGGATCGTCTATTAATCCCGGTGTAAGTAGTTCACAAGTTCCATCATCTAGACAACCAATTGTATAGCAATAGTTTTTTGAGCAAAGAATTTCATTTTTAATAAAATAGTTACACTCATATTTATTACTTGAATTATTCTTAATATATGTTTCTAATAAACGATTTTCAATTCCAACTCTACTTATTTCAAATGAATAAGAATACTTCCCAGCTCTTGTCCGAATATTAGTTGGGAATGCATTCCCTAAATAGTTATATTGATTATTATTCTTAACTACTTGTGGTAGTTCTTCTTTTAAGACAACTATTCCATTAGGTTTTATTGTATATAATTCAACATTAGGGCCATAACTTAAAACTATCTTTGTTTCATTTTTTGCTAAATCATATGTTTCAAAAAAATGAGTGCTCATTTGAGCATTAACAAAATCAGTTAGATTGTCTATTGAGCTTGAAAGTTCTAATTTTAAAGATGGAACTTCAACTTTTAAAGTCGAACCTGTGCAATCTAAATCACTAGTACAATACTTTTTTTCTGTAGTTGGTATTAGTTCCATTTCTTTTACTACTAATTTAATATTATCGAAAATTTTCTGATTAATTCCATTATCAAGTGTCATATCACTATAATGGAAGTTTGAAATTTCAGGAAGATCTTTCTCTGTGTATATATTTTCATAGTTTAAACAGCTATTAAATTCTCCTAAAGCAGAATTAATTTTTGTTACTATCTTTTTATATTCTTTTTCTAAATCTGTTTTTTCTTTAGAATCTTCTGGTACAGAATGATACTGTTCTAAAATATCTAGGGCATCTTTATATAAACCATTATTAATTTTTTTAAGATCTATTTTTGAAATGTTATCTTGCCCATATAAGTCCTTAGCTAGAGCCTTATTATCAATTACATATATACATGTTTTTGTTTGTTCAATAAGTGGTAAATTTTCTAAATATTTTTCTTCTTTTTGATATGGTTTAAAAGAAAACTGACCACCTGATGGAATCGCATAATTACTCTTCACGTTATAACCATAACCAGGGAAGTAATATTCTATGTCTTCTTTACAATAAACGCTACAATATTTATTGTTTTTGTAGTCACTTTCTTCAAAGGTAATATTTTGTTCATTACTTCCATTAATTAGACAGGATAAATTATTCGCGGTTATTCCTTTTTCGTTTGCTTCATATATATACCCATCATCTGCTTCTGCTTGACAAATAGAATTTTTTACTAACGAATTACATTCCAATTTACTAGAATCTGTTTGACAAATACGATTATAAACAATACTCCCCATATTTATTAAGGCATCTTCTTTTTTACAACACCCTCTATATTTATCAACATAAACATCGGGTTTTTCGGCGTATTTTTCTTTTAAAGAATCTGGTCCCTCAAAACATTTATCGCATACTTCACCATATATTTTTGAACCCATGCTTTCTTCTGCATTATCTTTTGAGCAACAGTTGGCTAAATCAATCGCGTTTGCGGCTGGATCTTTTTTGTATTGGTTTAATATAGATCTTTCGCCATCAAAACAAGTGGCACATATATTTAAATAATCTTCTTTTGTCATTTCATTAACTGCTGATTTTAATGGGCAGCATTTTTCGACGAATTCATCTTGTTTCATTTCTAGTTTATAATAATAATATAGTGAGTCTTTACCATTAAAACATGTTTTTTCATCGGTCTCGTCTCCAGGGTCATCTGGTTCAGGTGGCTCTGAAGACGAATCTGGGTCAACCATAAGTTCAATCAAACAATTTTCATCTTTACTTAGCTTTCCTTTGACGACTGTTTTTCCTGTTGTTTGATCATATTCAACAATTTCTGGACATTGATAGTTAGTAGTTTTAGTTTTATAACCAGTATCTGGGATAACATTATAAACAGTTTCTTTATCTGCAAGTGGTTTCATCGAAAATTCTTTTTTATTATCAACTGTTCCATTTTTTATTATAAAATTAAGCGAAAATTTTCCAGCTTTATCATTTTTAATAAATTCTAATGTGCACTCTAAATCACTTGTGATTTTCTCAAATGCAACATTTACAGCTCTTTCAACACTATTTTTAATAATTTTAAAGCTTTTATAACCCTTATCATTTGCTTGAGAATTACCATTTTTGTTACAAGTTAAAATTGCATCCTCTGCTTGGTAGCCTTTGTTAGCCTGAAAGTATGGAGCTATACCAAAACTATCACCATGTTTAATGTTATCAATCTCATATAATTCTGGTAAACCATTTTTTACAGTTATTTTCAATTTATATGTACTTTGATCATTTTCTTTTAGTGTTAATTTACAATTATCACTAGTATCTTTTGAAATAATTGTAAGATTTCCTCCAATATAGGTTATTTTAGTGCTTTTATCACAGACTACTGTGCCTTCATTGGCAATATAACTGTCTGATTCTGGCACTGTTTCAACTTGACGTTTACTTGTTGAGTTAGGGTCTACTGAATATTTTCTTTGTTTAGAGTCACCAATACCTCTGTAACTACCATTTGTTATATTAATAGTAATTTGGATATTATTTTCTGCAGCGGTTTCATCAACATCAATTGGGTTGACGGTACAATATGCTTCAAAATAACTTGTATTTTCTTGAGGAATCAATTCGATAATTCTAATATTATTTCTATAATTACTTGTTTTAAGCACTCCATCCGGAGTAATATTACACTCTACAGTTGCTGTATCTAATTTCGCTTTTTTACCATCGGCAAAGTATAATGATTTAATACCTACACGGATACCCCATCTTTGAACATCAAATGGACCTTGACGCATATCAAGCTCCTCTTTTTCAGTTACAAGCTTCGCTCCATTTGCACCCGTAAAAATTACCTTTGGTTTTCCCATTGGAACTTCAGCTGTGTTTTTGCTCGAAAGTTTAACAGTACATTTTACATCGCTTTTAACACCAATTACATCAAGATTAATATCTTCTCCTAAATTAAAGAAAGACGTAGAAGAAAATTTTCCAGAACAAGACAAAGTACTAGGATCAATATATCCTCGCTCGTCCTTTGAATCAACATCATCTAAAAAATGTTCTCCCCCTAAATTTAATCGATAAAATTTTTCTTTATATAAACTAGGTTCTTCACTTTCTGTTCTTTTTTCATAATAACTATTATAATCACCATCTGAGCCATTAAGAATAGTGACACTTACAACAAAACCTTTTTTTGTATCCTCTTCTTCTTTATCTAAATTTATTGTACATATTACATCTGATTCCATTCCTTCAATTGTAATTATTCTTTTATAATCAGTAACTCTTGGAAAGCCAGCATAAGCTTTATTTGAGAGATCAATTGAATCATAGGTTCCACTACACGATATTTTAGCATTATATAATTCTGTGGATGTTGCTGTTTTTCCAACAGAATTTTTATATGAAGAAACAGATATTTTACTTATCAATTTACCTGTTGTATAACTTGGACTATAATCTACAATATATTCAACATTTGTTTTTTTGCTAGTAATTACAGTTGCCTTATATTTTGCTGAATTATAAGTCAACAGTTTTCCATAATCTATTTTTTTAGTATCATTAATTGGTATAGAGAAAAGAAACAAGGCAAATAATAAAAAAATAAAAATTAAATTTCGTTGTTTCAATATATTCACCTACTTTATAAAAGTATAGCATTTTTTTAATTGTTATTAAAGTCGTTTTTCAAAAGAAAAACAGACGTTTTAAAATGAACTTTTTTGATTCCTTTTATTTTGTCTGTTTTTTTATTATTCTTTGGTCAATTCTTTTTTTTCGGGTTTTGGCAGCGCTTCTTTTCTGGAAAGATTTAATCTACCACGATTATCTCTACCCAAAGACTTGACTATTATTTCATCGCCAACTTTGACAACATCACTTGTTTTAGCAACTCGTTCATGGGCTAGATGAGATATATGAACTAAACCTTCATATCCAGGCCAAAGTTCAACAAAGCAACCAAAATCTTCAACTTTCACAACTTTACCAGTATAGATTTTTCCAACTTCTGCTTCTTTGACTATGTTTTCAATCATCTCATATGTTTTATCAATAATCGCATAATCAGTATGATAAATAATAACTCTTCCATCATCTTCAATATCAACTTTAACCGCATCTTTATCACTAACTGTTTTAACATTGCTTGCTTCTAAAATTATTTTTGTAATCATCTCACCACCACGGCCGATTACTTCTTTTATTTTTTCAGGGTCAATTTCCATTATTCTAATTTTTGGAGCATATTGACTAAGTTCTTTTCTTGGAGCCGAAAGAACACTATTCATTGTTTTTAAGACTTCAAATCTTGCGGTTTTGGCTTGTTCTAACGATTCTTTCAAGATTTCTTTTGTAACACCTTTGATTTTTATATCCATTTGCAGTGCACATATACCTTGGTCAGTCCCAGCCACTTTAAAATCCATATCACCCATATGATCTTCTAAGCCTTGAATATCTGTTAATATTTGATATTTATCGCCTTTGGTAATTAGACCCATAGCAATTCCTGCGACTGGTTTCTTTATTGGAACTCCTGCCGCCATTAAGCTTAAGCAACCAGCACAAATACTTGCTTGTGAAGAAGAGCCATTACTTTCTAACACTTCTGAAACAACTCTTATAGTATATGGAAAACTTTCTTCATTAGGAATAACTTGCGCAAGCGCTCTTTCTCCTAACGCCCCATGACCAACTTCTCTTCGACCAGGTGAACCATATCTACCAGTTTCACCAACTGAGAAAGCCGGGAAATTATAATGGTGCATAAATCTTTTTGTATCTTCTAAACCTAGTCCATCTAAAATTTGATGTTCTCCTATCGCTCCTAATGTAGTTGTAGATAAAACTTGAGTTTGCCCTCTTGTAAATACTGCTGAACCATGCGTTCTTGGTAAAATATCAATACTAGCACTTAAATCTCTTATTTCATCCATTTTACGACCATCAGGGCGAATTCCCTTGTCAGTAATCAAGGTTCTAACTTCTTCTGCTTCAATATTATCAATAACTGTTTTTACGTTTTTCAAAATAATATTCAATTCTTCATTATCTTGATATAATTCTGTAAAATGATTTAAAGAATCTTCTTTTACTTGGTCAATCGCAGCATATTTTTCTAACTTTTCTTTAATTTGAATTGCACTCAACATTTTCGAACCAACAAAATCTTTGACTTCTTTTTCTAATGATTCATCGATATTTGCTAATTCAACCTCTATTTTTTCAAGACCTATTTCTTTAACAATACTTTCTTGAAATTCAATTAATTTTTTTATTGCTTCATGACCAAACATTAATGCTTCTAGCATTACTTCTTCGCTTAATTCTTGAGCGTCTGCCTCAACCATATTAATAGCTTGTTTTGTTCCAGCAACCGTCAAATTAAGGACGCTCTTTTCTAATTCAACTCCACTTGGATTAATGATAAACTCATCATCAACCATGCCAACTACAACACCTGCAACTGGACCATCAAATGGTATATTACTTATACTAAGTGCTAATGAAGAACCAAATAAAGCAGTCATTTCTGGTGAATTATCTTGATCAACAGATAAAACTGTGTTAATTACTTGTACTTCATTACGAAAATTATCTGCAAACATCGGTCTAATTGGTCGATCGATAAGTCTACCAGTTAAAGTTGCATTTTCTGAAGGTCTTCCTTCTCTTTTAATAAATCCCCCTGGAATTTTTCCCACTGAATATAATTTTTCACTATAAACAACTGTTAATGGAAAAAAATCGGCAGTACTTACGTTGTTACTCATAACCGCCGCGGTTAAAACAACCGTATCCCCATATCTAACTAATACTGAACCATTTGTTTGTTTTGCTAACTCACCAGTTTCAATAATTAATTTTTTACCAAAAAAATTTAATTCAAAAACTTTTTTCATCTTATTTCCTCTTTTCTATAAAGAAAGACACTAAAAATTTTAGTGCCTATTTTCTTATATTTAATTTTGCTGTAATATCTCTATATCTTATTACATCTGTTCTTTTTAAATAATCTAGTAAACCTCTTCTTTTACCTACTTTTAAGAAAAGACCTCTTTTTGAATGAAAATCGTGAATATGAACTTTTAAATGTTCAGTTAATTCATCAATTTCTCTTGTTAAAATTGCTATTTG
>CAZSDG010000035.1:0-9641 GCA_964605575.1 uncultured Muribaculaceae bacterium
AATTTAAGCTCATTTAATACAAGCAATGTTTATTACATATATAATATGTTTTCTGGTTGTGGTAGTTTAACTAATTTAAACATCCGCAACATGACATTCGCAACAGTAACATCTAGTAGTATGTTTAATAATATAACCTCAGGAATAAATATAATAGTAAAAGATGCAGCAGCTCAAACATTTATAAATAGTAGTTTAAGTGATGCAAGCAGAACAGGTAATGTAACAATCTATGTACCATAAATAATTAATATACCTATTTAATAAAATTTACATTTATCTTAAATAATGGTATATTTTTATAGTAGGTGATTGGTAATGTGGTATAGGAAAAGTACTGAGGAAGTATTTGATTATTTTAAGACTAGTTATGATGGTTTATCTAGTATTGATGCTTCTGAGAGGTTAAAGGTTCAAGGTAAGAATGTCTTGCCTAAGAGTAGTGAAGTTACTTTATTTAAAGTTGTTTTAGATCAATTTAATAATCCAATCGTATATATACTATTAATTGCAATTATCTTGTCTTTAATATTAGGTGAGTATGTTGATGCAATATTTATTATTGGAGTTATTTTGCTTGATGTAATATTAGGAACATATCAGGAATGGCGAGCGGTTAATTCTGCTTCTTTACTTGAGGAAACATTGAAGTTAAAAGTTAATGTAATAAGAGATGGTAAAGAAATAGAAATAGACTCTGAAGATCTAGTTACTGGTGATTTAGTCGTATTAGATTCTGGTGATAAAATCGCGGCTGATTTAAGAATAGTTGAATCATATAATTTGGCAACTGATGAATCATCTTTAACTGGAGAATCAAATGCCGAAGAAAAGAATAACAAAGTGTTATTAAAGGAAACAATTATTAGTGATCAAACTAATATGCTTTTTGCTGGGACATCGGTAATGAGGGGTCGTGCTAAAGCGGTAGTTGTCGCGACTAAAGAAGAAACAGAATTTGGAAAAATTGCTACTACAGTAATTAATTCAGAACAGGAAAAATCTCCATTAGTTTTAAGGATGGAAAAATTTACTAAAGATATTGGTAGAATGATTATTTTAATATCATTAATTTTAGTTGCTATTTTATTTTATAAAGGTATGGCCCCACGTGAAGTTTTCTTTATTGTTGTTGCACTTGCAGTCTCAGCTATTCCTGAAGGTTTACCTGTTGCTTTAACTATGTGTTTAACAATTGCTTCTAATAAGATGATGAAAAAGAATGTTTTAGTTAAAAAATTAAATTCTGTTGAAAGTTTAGGAAGTTGTACAGTTATTGCTAGTGATAAAACAGGGACATTAACATTAAATGAACAGACTGCAAAAATAATTATGTTTCCTGATGGAGTTCAACATGAAATAACGGGAATTGGTTATAACAATCAAGGTAAAATAAAAGGCGAAAATGCTAAAACTATAGAACTAAGTAAATTAGGGTTTATTAATAATGAAGCATTGTTAGAAAAAGCAAATGGTTCTTGGCTCTTTCATGGTGATTCAATCGACATTGCCTTTAAAGCTTTGGGATATAAATCTGGGATTAAAGAAACCCCAGAAATTAACTACATGTTTCCTTATGAATCAGAGAAAAAATATTCAGCAGTATTTTTTAAAGAGAATGAACAATATGTAACAGTTAAAGGTTCAGTTGAAGTTATCTTAAATTTTTGTACTAATATTGAATCTGGTAAGAGTAAAAAAAGAATTAATAAGAAGAAAATATTAGAGCAAAACGAAGAATTAGCAAGTTTAGGTTACCGAGTCATCGCGATTGCTAAAGGTAAAGTTAAAGAAAAAAAAGAATATAAAGAGAGAGATTTAAAATCCTTAACATTCATTGGTTTAGTAGGATTTATTGATCCATTAAGAGAAGACACTAAAGGGTCAATTGATAAGTGTCATCAAGCTGGAATTAAAACACTTATGATTACTGGGGATCATCCATTAACTAGTTATGTAATAGCTAAGGAATTAGGAATAGTAACCTCTCAAGATGAAGTAGCAATTGGTGAAGAAGTAGATGAGCATTTTAAAGTTGGAATTGAATCTTTAGCAGAGTTTGTTAAGACTAAAAAAGTATTTTCAAGGGTAACACCAATTCAAAAATATAATATTGTTAATGCCTTTAAACACTTAGGTGAGTTTATTGCTGTTACAGGTGATGGAGTTAATGATGCTCCAGCTTTAAGAACTGCTAATATTGGAATTGCTATGGGTAGTGGGACGGATGTTGCTAAAGAAACTAGTACGATGATTATTACTGATGATAGTTTCTCATCGATTGTTTCTGGTGTAGAAGAAGGAAGAATTGCTTATAGTAATGTTAGAAAGATTATTTATATGTTACTTTCTTGTGGAGTAGCTGAAATCTTATTTTTCTTTTTAGCAATAATATTTGGTTATCCAATTCCTTTAGTGGCAATCCAATTATTATGGTTAAATTTAGTTACTGATGGTATTCAAGATGTTGCTCTTGCTTATGAAAAGAAAAACTATGATGTTATGAGTGAACCACCAAGAAGACCTTCTGAACGAGTGTTTAATCGTCAATTAGCTGAAGAAGCACTGTTATCAGGGTTATACATGGCTTTAGTAGTATTTCTAACCTGGATCTTCTTAATTGACTATAAAGGAATGGAAATAAACTTAGCAAGGGGATATATATTGTTTTTGATGGTATTTATGCAAAATGTTCATGTGTTTAATTGTCGTAGTGAAAGAGATTCAGCATTTAGTATTCCCATTAAAAATAATTATTTTATTGTATTAGCAATTATTTTTGTTTTAGGACTACAATTTTTAGTAAGTGAAACAGCATTTTTATCCCATATCCTAAAAGTAGAAGCAGTTCCATTTATCAGTGCTTTAATATTGTTTGTTCTTGCAACCCCAATAATTGCTGTAATGGATACATATAAAGCAATTAAAAAGAATAAAGATGTTATAATAGACATAGAAAGAGCTGATTAAATGAAAAAAGATTTGAATTTAGAAACAATTATTAATATTGTCATTATTATTGCAGGAATTGGTTTAATAATATATCCCTGGGTAGGTGATTTAGAACCAATTTATTTATTTCACTATGTATTGGGAATGTTTACTGGTTTAAAATTAGTTGAATTTGCTTCGCAAAAAGATAAAAGTGATAAGGAAAACTTATATATAGCAATTGCTTCAGGTTTAGTTCCATTATTGAGTGTTATTAAGTTTCCAAGTGGTTCGATGTTACTGCCACTTTCAATATTAACTTGGGTTAGTTTTCTAGCAATTGTCAAACTAATTAAAATTGATTATTTACATGATCGTGGTTTGGAATTTTATAAAGTTAAATTATCAGGATTCATTTTATTTATTATTTTGGGAATATTGACTAGTTATAGTATCCATTTTGTTAAAGGTGCAGAAGCAATTATAATTGGTTTCTTTATAATATTCATGGGCTTATTGGAGTTGTTTAAAGATCATGTTGAAGTCTATTTAAGTAAAAATACTAAAAAGAAAAGCTCAAAAAACAAGTAAAATAAGAGAATAATTCAATATTTCAGGTAAAATTCACTTAATAAGTGAGTTTTTTCTTGATTTTATGCTAGATTAATGGTAATTTAGAGTTGTAAGACAAACTTGGTCTTATAATATATTTATATGGGAGGTATATAATATGTCAAAAGCTGAATTAGTAGATTTCATTGCTGCTCAAGCTGGCTTAACAAAAGCTGACGCTGGACGTGCATTAGACGCTACAATGGAAGGAATTAAGAAAGGTCTTAAAAAAGAAGGCCGTGTTGCTTTAGTTGGATTTGGAACATTCACAGCTAAGAAAAGAGCTGCTCGTAATGGAATCAATCCATTAACAAAAGCACCTATTAAAATTCCTGCAAAAACAGTTGCTTCATTTAAAGCAGGAAGCAAATTAAAAGACGCTTTAAATTAATTAACTTAAAAAGACTTGCAAAAGTCTTTTTTTGTGGTTATATTAGGATTGGTGATGGGAATGAAATTATATTTAGCTAGTACTTCAAGTTGGAAAAGTAAATTATTAAATGATACCCATTTATATCACGATACTCTATCATCAGAACATGATGAGGTATCAAATAATACTGATCCATATGAATATGTAAAAGAAATTGCTTTAAGTAAGGCAAATAATGTGAAAGACCAGGTAAAATCTGGAATAATAATTGGTTTAGATACTGTGAATTATGCAAGCGGAAAGATCATTGAAAAACCAAAAACTTTTTTAGAAGCTAAAGAAAATGTTTTAAGATGTAGTAATGCTTATAACTCTGTAATCACTGGCATTGCAATCATCAATTTAGATACTAATGAAATAGTAAATACTTATGCGGAAACAATAATATATTTTGATGAAATAACTGATGAAGAAGCACAGTATTATGTTGATAATGAGCCAGCTGCTTTGCGTGTATCTGGATTTGTAGTGGAAACAATTATGTCTAATTTTGTTTCCAAGATTGAGGGAAGTTATTATAATATTTTGGGAGTTCCTGTTGAAAAGATTTATTCAATAATTAAGGAAATGGGATATAATTTAGGAAATACAAAAAGAAAGTAATAATTTTTAGAGGTAATTATGGATATATTACATGTTAAAACTGAAGAAGAACTAATGAGTTTTTATTATTTTATTTCAAGAGTTTTTTATGAGGACTCTGTTGAACATAATGAACATTATCATCCGATGTATAATCAATATAATAAATTAGTAGAACAGTATAATTTAGATAAGGAATTAATATTATATATTGAAGAAGATCAGCAGATAATCGGTGGGATTGCGATTAAAGATGTAAAAGGAAAAGAAGCAACGGGGTCAGTTCTTGCTGTTTCAAAAGAAAACCGTGGTAAAGGGCTTTCGATTAAACTTCTTTTGGAAGTAGAAAAAAGATTAATTGCAAGAGGTATCGAAACGATAAATCTTGGAGCAAGAATTAGAGCTTGTGCTGTATATCTTAAAGCAGGGTATAAACCAATGTTATTAGTTCAAGTCTCAGACTTTGCTCAAATAGATTTAATTAAGAAGAACAATATATTTAATTTTGAAATAATAAATGAGTATCAAACTCCAACAAATGGTGCGGTATTTTTTAATGTTGATACAGTTGAAAAATCTGTGGTTGACCACTTTGAAAAAACAGTGCCAACTGCAAATGCCAGTTATATATTTACAAAGAAACTAGGTTAATAATAACTATACAACAATGATATCTAAAGACAGATTGAATTTTTATTTGTTATTTTTCTTTATTTAGATAATTATTTGTAGTATAATGTATTTGTTATTAAGTGTTGATTAATAAATGTTAGTTTATGAAATATTATTAAGAGAGTTAGTGGTTGGTGAAAACTAATTAATATCCATAAATGAATTACAGTATTATGAACTTAAACAGCTGGACCTGTTATAGTCTAATTAAGAGTATAGATTTATATCTATAAACTAAGGTGGTACCGCGATAATTCGTCCTTAAGATGATGAATTATTTTTTTATTTAGAAAGGAAGATAAAAATGGAAAAAACAAAATATGATTTAATTAAAGAAAGAGGATATGTTTACCAAGTTACAGATGAAGAAGCAGTTAAAGAACTGATTAATGGTAAACCAATAACTTTTTATTTAGGAATAGATCCAACTGCAGATTCACTACATATTGGTCATTTCTTTGCCTTAACAATGGTTAGAAGATTACAAAAACTAGGACATAAACCAGTTATTTTAGTTGGTGGAGCAACAGGAATGATCGGGGACCCTTCAGGTAGAAGTGATATGCGCAAGATGATTACTAAAGAACAAGTTACCCATAATAAGAATGAAATTAAGAAGTTAGTTAATAAATTTGTTGATTTAGATGGCGATAATCCAGCAATTATTGTCGATAATGCTGATTGGATTAACCCATATTCTTATATTGATTTTATGCGTGATATTGGTACTCATTTTAATGTTAATAAGATGCTTGCTACTGATGCTTATAAAAAGAGAATGGAAGAAGGGGGACTAACATTTTTAGAGATGGGTTATATGTTAATGCAAGCCTATGACTTTGAATATTTAAATAAGAAATATGGTTGTGTTTTACAAGTTGGTGGTTCTGATCAGTGGCCAAATATAATTGCTGGGGCGGATCTTGCTAGAAAACTAGATTATTTAAATGAAGTTGATGACCGCAATTTACAAGGTTTAACTTGTCCGTTACTTGTTAAAGCTGACGGTGAAAAAATGGGAAAGACAGCTTCAGGAACTTTATGGATATCAAGAGAAAAAACAACAGTATATGATTTTTATCAAATGTTTATGAATTCATATGATGAGGATGTTAGCATATTATTAGCTTTCTTTAGTGACTTTGAGATGGATTATATAAAAGAAATATGCAAAAAAGATATAAGAGAAGCAAAAAAAATAATGGCTTTTGAAGTAACTAAGTTAGTTCATGGTGAAGATGAAGCTATTAAGGTTAAAGAAGCAAGCGAGGCAATTTTTAGTGGTAAGATAACTGATGATATTCCTTTTGTAGAATTAGATAAGACTTTCTTAAAAGAAACTGAAAATGGTCTAGATATTCTCGTTTCAGCAAATCTAGTTCCTTCAAAATCAGAAGCAAGAAGATTGATTGAACAAAATGGTCTTACAATTAATCAAAAAAAGATAAATGATGTAAAATTCTCTATAGAAGAAAAAGATTTAGATGGGGATAATATAATAGTTCAAAAAGGGAAGAAAACATTTTTAAAAATCATTTTCAAATAAAATATCAATAGGAGAAATATATGGAAATAAAAATAATTTATTTTGTTCATGGGACTACATATGATAATGCCTCAGATAGGTGTAGTGGTTGGAAACAAGTAGAATTAAATGAATTGGGACAAGAACAAGCCGTTAATCTTGGGCAGATAACTTCAAGCTTAAAATTCGATGTAATTTTTACATCAGACTTAGTTAGAGCAATTGATTCAGCAAATTTGGCTTGGCCTAATTTAGAAAAAATTGTTGATAAAAGATTAAGAGAATGTAATTATGGTGACTATGATGGAGAGAGTAAAGATTTAGTAGTTTACGATAATCATATAGAAGAACGTTTTCCAAATGGAGAGTCTCTTAAGGATGTTGAAAAAAGAGTAAGAGATTTTCTTGATTATTTAAAAATTAATTATCGTGGTCAAACTGTTGCTATAGTTGCTCATCGAGCTCCCCAACTTGCTTTAGAAGTAATAACTAAAAGTATTACTTGGGAAGAAGCAATAAAAAGTGATTGGCGTAATACAAAGTCATGGCAACCTGGTTGGGAATATATAATTAAATAGTGCGGTTAGATTATTGAAAATTATTTCCTTTTTTCAATAAAGTGTTTTTTTATTGTGATATAATAGTTAAAGGAAATTAGACAATTCATTAATAAATATTGGTATTTTTACCCATAAAATAATTGGAGGTATGATTATGAAAAGAGATGTGTTTATTGGTGGCGCTTGGCCATATGCTAATTATTTTATGCATATTGGGCATTTAGCGGCCCTTTTACCAGGAGATATCATTGCTAAGTATTACCGAATCCATGGTGATAATGTCATTTATGTTTCTGGATCTGATTGTCATGGAACTCCGATTACCCAAAGAGCAAATAATGAAGGGGTAACCCCAGAACAAATTGCTAATTATTATCATGAAGAATTTGTTCAGACTTTTAATAAAATGAATTTTGAATATGATGAGTATGGTAAAACATCTGAACCTTATCATGAAGATTTAGTGCAGAAATACTTCATAACTTTAAAAGATAATGGTTATATATTTGAACAAGAACTACCTCAAGACTATTGTGAAACTTGCAATCATTTTTTATCAGATCGCGAAATAATTGGTGAGTGTCCAATTTGTCATGGCGAAAGCACTGGTGATCAATGTGAAGAATGCTTAGCGTCATTAAATAGTAACGATGTCTTAAATAAAAGATGTAAAAAATGTGGAAATGCTTCAGTTATGAAAGATAATAAACATTTATATTTTAAATTAACTGCTTTTAAAGATGATTTACAAAAATTAATTGATGATAATAAAACAACATGGCGTAAGAATGCCTTAGGAGAGGCTCAAAAATACTTGGATATGGGGCTAGTTGATAGAGCCGCAACAAGACAGATTGATTGGGGAGTTAAAGTTCCGGTTGATGGTTATGAAGATAAAAGAATTTATGTTTGGATTGAAGCTGTGCTCGGTTATTTAACAATGGGTAAAAAAGTTGCTGATCAAAAGAAAATAGATTTTGACTCATTTATGAGTAATAATAATGATAATTTAAGAACTTATTATATTCACGGTAAAGATAATATTCCATTTCATACAACAATATTTCCGGCTTTATTAAAAGGATTAAAAAATGATTATCGTTTACCTGACTATATTGTTTCAAGTGCATATATAGTTTTAAATAATGAAAAAATGTCAAAGAGTAAAGGCAATTTAATAACAGTTAATGAATTATTAGAAACATTTACAAGTGATACCTTAAGATTTTATTTCACAATGAATGGCCCTGAAACAAAAGACTCTAGTTGTTCAATCGAAGATATTATTCAAGACCATAATAAATTTTTAGTTGGTGTACTAGGTAATTTTGTTAACCGAAACTTATCATTTATTTTTAAAAAGTTTAATGGAATTATTCCTCAAAGTAATATTGATCAAACTATAAAAAAATATACAGAAATTATTTATGATAATGTTGGTAAATCGATTGAAAATGGTGAATTAAAATTAGCTATTAATCAAGTTTTTGAATATATAAGTTTAGGCAATAAATATTATGATGAAAGACAACCATGGATTCAAGCTAAAGAAGATTTAGATGAATTTCATATTACCACCTATACTTGTGTTTATATGATGGCTAATATTGCTAATTTAATTTATCCGTTTTTACCTAATGCTTCATTAAAATTACTTAAACAATTAGAATTAACTGAACCTAAATGGGAAGAAGTATTATTAGATAAAAACCTTAAATTAGAAAAAGTGGAGTTGTTATTCAATAAAATTGAGGACTAATCAGATGGAAATAAGAGATCTATATGATGAAAACAAAATATTAACTGGTGAGACCATAATTAAAGGACAAGCAGTACCAGCTGGAAGATATTATCTTACAGTTGTAGTTTTTATTAGTAATTTTGAAGACCAGTTACTAATCCAACTTACCTCACCACAAAAACATCACTTATGGTCAACAACTGGAGGACACCCAGTGTCTGGTGAAACTAGTTTAGAAGGAATAGTCACTGAAATTAAAGAAGAATTAGGAATCGATGTCGATAAGAGTAAATTGATCCTATTTAAGACAATAAAAACAGTAGATGATTTTGTAGACATTTACTATTTAAATATGGATATAGATATTAATAAGATAACAGTCCAAGAAGCGGAAGTAGAAGCAGTAAAATGGGCTTCAATTTCGCAAATTAAAGAAATGATTGATCAAGGATTGTTTTTACCGGCTCACGTAGATTTTTTCAATGAATATTTGGAATATAAATTGAAGATTAGTAAATGTTTTAAATAATTTGAAGAAATTTCAAATCATTTAACTCTTTAGTTGATAAATATCATAAAGTAAAT
>CAZSDG010000036.1:0-9632 GCA_964605575.1 uncultured Muribaculaceae bacterium
TTATGTTACAGAAGACATGGTTGGACATAAATTAGGCGAATTTGCTTTAACAAGAAAATTCGTAGCCCATGGCGGAAATAAGTAGGGGGTAATTAAATGGAAGCATATGCAATACATAGAAAAGCGATGATTAAACCACTAAAGGCAAGAATGACTTTAGATTTAATCCGTAATAAAGATGTTATAACAGCACGTGGAATCTTAAATAATACAAATACAAAAGCTAGTCGTTTAATTATTAAAGTACTTAATTCGGCTGTTGCTAACGCAGTTAATAATATGGGAGCTAATGAGAAGGATTTATTTATAACAGAATGTTATATTAATCCAGGACCTGTATATAAAAGAACAAGATTTGCTTCAAGAGCAAATATCGATCGACATGATCATAGAACAAGTCACATAACTATCAAAGTTAGTGACAAAAAGGAGGTCTAATATGGGACAAAAAGCACATCCAGTTGGACTAAGAGTTGGAATCAATAAAGGATGGGAAAGTAATTGGTATGCACCTAAAAAAGACTTTGCTAAATACTTAGATCGCGATATTAAAATCCGTGAATATTTAGAAAAGAATTTAAAAGATGCTGCTGTTTCTAGTATCATTATTGAAAGAAACAAAAAAAGAACTGAAATTAAAGTTAATACTGCTAAACCAGGCGTAGTAATTGGTCGTGGTGGCGAAGACATTGAAAAACTAAGAAAAATATTAAGTAAATTAGTTAATGAAGATGTTTATATTTCTATATTAGAAGTAAGAAAACCAGACCTGTCAGCTGCTTTAGTTGCAGAAAACATTGCTAAACAAATTGAAAATCGTGCTAACTACCGTAATGCTCAAAAGAAAGCAATCAGAAGTGTTATGAAAGCTGGAGCTAAGGGAGTTAAAACTAGTGTTTCAGGTCGTTTAAATGGTGTGGAAATGGCGCGTACTGAAGGTTATTCAGAAGGTACTGTTCCACTACATACTCTAAGAGCTAATATCGATTATGCTCATAAAGAAGCTGATACTTCTTATGGAAAAATCGGTGTTAAGGTTTGGATCTATAAAGGAGAAATTCTTTCCTTAGATCAAGTAGAAGATGAACAACCTGCACCAAGAGAAAGAAGAGGTGCTAAACATGTTGATGCCAAAAAGGACTAAATATCGTAAACCGCACCGTGTTAGTTATGAAGGAAAAGCCAAAGGAAACTTAACTCTACAACATGGAGAATATGGTTTAATGGCTACTGAAGGCGGTTGGGTTAATGCTAGACAAATTGAAGCTGCTCGTATCGCGATGACTAGATACATGAAAAGAGGGGGAAAAGTAATAATTAATATTTTCCCACACTTAGCTCGTACTAAAAAACCTTTAGAAACCAGAATGGGTAAAGGAAAAGGCGGCGTTGAAGAATGGGTTGCTGTAGTCAAAAAAGGAAAAATCATGTTTGAAGTTTCTGAAGTTGATGAAGCAGTTGCTCGTGAAGCATTAAGACTTGCTGCTCACAAATTATGCGTAACTACTAAGTTTGTTAAAAAAGAAAGTGGTGAATCAGATGGAAATTAATGAAATAAGAAAACTATCTGAAGCTGATATTAATAAAAAAATTAAAGAATCTAAGCAAGAATTATTTGATTTAAGATTAAAACAAGCTACTGGTAATTTAGATAAACCACATCAAATCAGAAAATTAAGAAAAACTGTTGCAAAAATGAAAACAGTTTTAAATGAAAAAGGAGGAAAATAATTATGCCAAGTCAAGAAGTAACATTAAAAAAACATGAATTAGTTGGTAAAGTTGCAAGCGATGTTAATGATAAAACAATTATCGTTGTTGTTACAACTCATCGTAAAGATCCTCTTTATGGAAAAAGAGTTAAATACTCAAAGAGATTTACTGCTCATGATCCAAAAAATGAAGCTAAAGTTGGAGATACAGTTTTAATTGCACAGACTCGTCCATTATCTAAAACTAAAAGATATGAACTAGTTAAAGTAATTGAAAAAGCTGTTATCTTATAAGGAGGGGACTTAAATGGTACAACAAGAATCAAGATTAAAAGTTGCAGACAACACAGGTGCCCGTGAACTATTAGTAATTCGCGTTTTGGGTGGTCATCACCGTAAATTTGGTAATATTGGTGATGTTGTTGTCGGTACAGTTAAAAAAGCAATCCCGAATAGTAACTTAAAAAAGGGAAAAATTGTTAAAGCTGTAATTGTTAGAAGTGTTCAAGGAATTGGAAGAGAAGATGGTAGTCAAATTAAATTTGCTGATAACGCTTGCGTTATTATCAAAGATGATAAGACTCCAGTTGGAACTCGTGTTCTTGGACCAGTTGCTAGAGAAATACGTGATAAAGGTTATACAAAAATCGTATCTTTAGCTAGTGAAGTATTATAGGAGGCAATATGAAAATTAAAGTTGGAGATAAAGTAAAAGTCATTGCTGGATCTGACAAAGGAAAAGAAGGCAATGTTCAAAAAATCTTAAAAAGTACCAATCGTGTTATCGTAACTGGTGTTCATATTGTCAAAAAGCATATGAAACCGGGTCGTACAAACGAAACTGGTGGAATTTTAGAAGTTGAAGCACCAATTCATGCTTCAAATGTTAAAGTATTAGAAAGTAGTAAAAGAGAAAAAGTTAAGACAGAAAAGAAAATTGAAAAAGCTAAAAAAGAACAAGCAAAAGAAACAAAAAAAGCTGTTAAACAAGAAGCTGTTGCGAATATCAAAAAAGATATGACCAAAAAAGCTATTACTAAAACTACAAGAAAAAATGCTGTAACTAAAAAAGTAGGTGGAAATTAATGAATACTTTAAAAGAATTATATACTAAAGAAATAGTACCTGCATTAATGAAAGAATATAAATATAAGTCAGTTATGCAAGTTCCAAAGCTAGAAAAAATAGTTATCAATATGGGATTTGGCGAAGCTGCTCATGATTCTAAATATGCAGATGCTGCGATTAGAGACCTAGAAACAATAACTGGTCAAAAAGCAGTACCAACAAAAGCTAAAAAATCAATTGCTGGTTTCAAATTAAGAGAAGGCCAAACAATTGGAGCTAAAGTTACTCTTCGTGGTGATAATATGTATACATTTTTTGAAAAATTAATCAAAATTGCCTTACCACGTGTTCGTGACTTTAGAGGTTTAAATAACAAAGCTTTTGATGGTAAAGGAAATTATACATTAGGAGTTAAAGAACAATTAATTTTCCCAGAAATTGAATTTGATAATGTTTTAAAAGTAAGAGGAATGGATATTGTATTCGTTACCACTGCTTCATCTGATGAAGAATCATTAAAATTACTAAGTGCATTTGGGATGCCTTTTAGAAAGTAGGAAAGAAAATATGGCTAAAACAAGTTTAAAAGTAAAACAAGCTCGCGAACCAAAGTTCAAAGTCCGTAAATATTCAAGATGTACAAGATGTGGTCGTCCACATGCCGTCTTAAAGAAATATGGAATTTGCCGTATTTGTTTCCGCGAACTAGCTAACAAGGGACAAATCGCCGGTGTTAGAAAATCAAGCTGGTAGGAAGGAGAGTTTTAAATGGTAAATGACAGAATCGCAGATATGTTAACTCGTATCAGAAATGCAAATCAAATGAAATATGATGAAGTTGAAGTATTAGGTTCAAAAATGATCGTAGAAATCTCTAAGATACTTAAAGATGAAGGATTCATTGAATCATACAAAGTAAATCCAAGTTTAAAAGGAGATACTATTACATTAGTGTTAAAATACGCTAATAATAAGAAAGAAAGAGTAATTACTGGTTTAAAAAGAATTAGTAAACCAGGATTAAGAGTCTATGCCAAAAGTGGTGAAATTCCTACTGTATTAAATGGTTTAGGAATCGCAATCATCTCTACTTCTTCAGGAGTAATGACTGATAAAGATGCTAGGAATAAAAATCTAGGAGGAGAAGTACTTGCCTATATTTGGTAAGGAAAAAATGATTTATGAGTCGAATTGGAAATAGAAAATTAACAATTCCTGCTGGTGTAACAGTTACTAATGAAAATAATCAAGTAACAGTTAAAGGACCAAAAGGAGAATTAAAAAATAATTTTGATAGTCGTTTGGAAATCGTTATTGAAGATAATCAACTAACAGTTAAAAGACCAAATGATAAACAAGAAATGGTTAGCTTACAAGGCACAACTAATGCATTACTAAGTAATATGTTAGTAGGTGTCCATGAAGGATATAAAGCTGAATTAGAAACTATTGGAGTTGGATATAGATTTAGTGTCTCTGGTAAAAAAATTACAATAAATGCTGGATATTCACATCCAGTGGAAATGATCTTACCAGAAGGAATGAGTGCTGAATGTCCAAGTAATACTGAACTAGTAATTAGTGGTATTAATAAACAAGAAGTTAATGAATTCGCGGCAAATGTTCGTAAAATAAGACAACCAGAACCTTATAAAGGTAAAGGTATTCGTTATAAAGGCGAATATGTCAGACGTAAAGTCGGTAAGAAAGCTGCTTAGGAGGGAAAATATGATAAAGAAAGAATCAAAAAATGTTGCACGTCAAAAAAGACATGCAAAAATTCGTAATAAAATAGTTGGTACTCATGAAGTTCCACGTTTAAATGTATTTAGATCTAATGCTCATATTTTTGCTCAATTAATTGATGATGAAAATGCAGTTACTTTAGCTAGTGCTTCTTCAGTTGAATTAAAACTAAAAAATGGTAATAATTCGGAAGGTGCTGCTTTAGTTGGTAAAGATATAGCTGACAAAGCTAAAAAAATAAAGATAAAAAAAGTCGTTTTTGACCGTGGTGGTTATTTATATCATGGACGTGTTGCTGCTCTTGCAGATGCTGCACGTGAAAACGGATTGGAATTTTAAGGAGGTTTATGATGGTAAAAGAAGAAAAAAATCCAAGAAAAAAGTTTACTGAAGAAAAAGATTCTAAAAAGAAACTATTGGATGAAAAAGTTGTTTCAATTAACCGTGTTACGAAAGTAACAAAAGGTGGTAGAGATTTTCGTTTCTCAGCGACAATGGCTGTAGGTGATGGAAATGGTCTAGTTGGAATCGGAACCGGAAAAGCTAAAGAAGTTCCAGAAGCAATTAATAAAGGTATTCAAGCTGCTAATAAAAACTTAGTTAGAGTTTCAATTATTGATAATAGGACAATTCCTCATGAAGCAGTTGGAACTTGTGGTAGAGCAAAAGTAATGATTAAACCTGCTATTCCTGGTAAGGGAATAATTGCTGGTGGAGCCGCTAGAATAATTTTAGAACTTGCAGGCGTTAAGGATATCATCTCTAAATCACTAGGAGCTAATACTCAAGTTAACGTTGCTAAAGCGACATTAAATGCTTTATTAATGCAAAGAACTCCAGAAAAAGTTGCTGAATTAAGAGGCAAAACAAAGGAGGAATTATAACATGAAATTAGAAAACTTAGAACCTTCAATTACAAAAAAGAACCGTAAAAGAGTTGGTCGTGGCCCAGGAAGCGGAAGTGGAAAAACTTCTGGTCGTGGTGAAAAAGGATATCATTCAAGAAGTGGTTCAAAAATGAATCCTTGGTTCCAAGGTGGTCAATCTCCTTTATTTAGAAGATTACCTAAAAGAGGATTTAATAATAAAAGATTTGCAATTAGATTTGCAATAGTTAATCTAAGTGATTTAAATAGATTTAACGATGGTGATGTAATTACTCTAGAATTATTAAAAGAAACAGGAACCATTAAAAAAGAACTTAATGGCTTAAAAGTACTAGGTCATGGTAACTTAGAAAAGAAATTAACTATTCAAGCCCATAGATTTTCTAGTACAGCTGTTACAAAAATAGAAGCTAGTGGTGGAAAAGCAGAGGTGATTTAGATGATAAATCTAATCAAACAACTAAGTGGTCCAACAAATAAAGACTTAAGAAAAAGATTGTATTATACATTATTTGCCCTTTTAGTCTTTGCAGTTGGTACAGGAATAGTTAGAATTGGAGCTAAAAATTTAACTAGTGAGTTAAGTTTCTGGCAATTAGCTTCCCTAAATACTGGGGGTAGTATTAAACCACACTCAATATTTGGATTAGGAGTTATGCCCTACATATCTGCTTCAATTATTATGCAATTATTACAATCAGACATTGTTCCTTACTTCAAAGATTTAAAAGAACAAGGTTATGTTGGTAGACAAAAGCTAAATGTTATTACAAGATACATGGGAATCTTCTTTGCACTTTTACAAGGTTATGCCTTCTCAATGTATTTTATGAAAGATGCAACTCCAGATATGATCATTAAAAGTACTATAGTTTTAACTGCAGGAACAGCCTTCTTATTATGGCTAGGTGATCAAATAACTAAAAAAGGAATTGGTAATGGTATTTCTTTAATAATTATGGCAGGTATCTTAAATACAATGCCAGGAATGTTTATAACAGTATTTAAAGAACTTATTACTAATACTGGTGGTTCACTAGTTGGAATCTTAAGTTTCTCTGGGTTTATCTTAATCTATTTAGCAATTATTGTTGGAATTATTTGGGTTCAACTTGCAGAAAGAAGAATTCCAATTCAATATTCTAACCGAACAACAAGTGCTTATGGAGCTCAACAAAGCTATTTACCAATTAAATTAAATTCAGCAGGAGTTGTTCCAGTAATATTTGCTTCATCAATCTTAAGTTTTCCAGGCTTAATTGCTGGATTTATTAAAAATCAAGGATTTACTGATTTTGTTGAAAA
Source organism: uncultured Muribaculaceae bacterium (assembly GCA_964605575.1). Classification (GTDB taxonomy): domain Bacteria; phylum Bacillota_I; class Bacilli_A; order RF39; family UBA660; genus JAAZHN01. The sequence goes on from CAZSDG010000036.1 coordinate 6,719, forward strand.
ATATTTAACATATACCCAACCAGTTGGTTTAGCAATCTATATATTATTAATAATAATATTTGGTTATTTCTACACAATCATGCAAATGAAACCTGATGAAATGGCTAAGAACTTAAATCAAAATGGTGGTTATATTCCTGGAATAAGACCGGGTAATGATACAGAAGATTTTATTACTAAAGTATTAAATAGATTATCGATCTTTGGAACATTATTTATAATTATCATTGCAGTTATTCCAATTGTATTTTCAAAATTCTCTAATTTACCAACTTCGGTAACTATTGGAGGAACAGGATTATTAATTGTTGTTGGTATTGCAATTGAAACTTATAAACAATTAGAAAGTAGTATTGTTAGTCGTAGTTATAAAACTAAAAGAAGGAGTCGTAGATAATGAAAAATATTATTTTTGTTGCTCCCCCAGCTGCTGGTAAAGGAACTCAATGTGAATTATTAGTTAATAAGTATGGATATCATCACTTGTCAACTGGTGACTTACTAAGAAATGTTGATCCAAATACAGAAGTTGGTAAAAAAGTTAGTGAAGTAATGAAAAGTGGTAATTTAGTTGAAGATGAGTTAGTATTTTCTTTAATAAAAGAACACTTAATTACAATTGATTACCAAAAAGGTGTCTTGTTTGATGGAGCGATTAGAACTCTAAAACAAGTTGAACTATACAATAAATTATGCCAAGAACTAGGAATGGATCCTGGCTATGTAATCTTCATTAATATCTCAGAAGAAAGAGCGATGGCTCGCAGTCTAGGCAGATTAGGTTGCAGTGCTTGTGGTAAAATTTATCATAAAACTAATATGAAACCACAAGTAGATGGAATCTGTGATGTTTGTGGAAGTTCATTAGTTTCTAGAGATGATGATAATGAAACTACATTTAAAAATAGATTTAATACATATTTAGAAAAAGTAGAACCAGTCTTAGATTACTATCGTAAATTAGGAAAATTAATAACAATTGAAGCAATGGATAATAAAATGGAAACATTTGCTCAAATTGAGGAATTAATAAGTAATGATTAACATCAAGACAAAAGAGGAAATAGAGTTAATGAAAGCAGCTGGTCATCTAAATTATTTATGTCATCAATACCTAAAAGAAAATATTAAACCAGGTATTACAACAGCATATTTAGATGATCTTGCTTATAACTTTATTACAAGTAAAGGCGGAACCCCATCTTTTAAAAACTATCACGGTTTTCCTGGATCAATCTGCGCGTCAGTTAATGATGTAGTTGTTCATGGTATACCTGGTAAGTATATATTAAAAGAAGGCGATATAATCTCAATTGATATTGGCGTATTATATAAAGGTTATCATTCAGATTCAGCTTGGACCTATCCAGTTGGGAAGATAAATAAAGAAACAGAAGAGCTACTTACTGAAACAAAAAATGCTTTATATATCGGACTAAGTAAAATCAAGAATGGTGTAAAATTAGGTGAGGTCTCAAAAGCCATTGAGAATCACGCTAAAGAAAATAAGTTAGGTATTGTGCAAGAATTAGTTGGGCACGGAGTTGGTAAAAACTTACATGAAAAACCAGATATTCCTAATTATGGATATCCAACAGTTGAATTAAAAACGGGAATGACACTAGCAATCGAACCAATGCTAAACTTAGGAACAAAGGATATTTATCTTTTAGAAGATGACTGGACAATTGTTACTCGTGATGGTAAACCATCAGCACACTTTGAGCATACAGTTGTTGTCACGGATGAAGGATATGAAATATTAACAGGAGAGTGAAAATAGAGTGGCTAAAGAATCAAAAATAGATGTTGAGGGCAAAGTTATCGAAGTTATGAAAACCGGTATTTGCAAAGTCAAATTAGACAACGGACATATTGTAGAAGCTCACGTTTCTGGTAAAATACGAATGAACATGATTCGTATCTCACTAGGTGATACAGTAGTCGTTGAACTATCTCCATATGACTTAACACGTGGGCGAATTACATATAGAAAGTAGGATGTGAAAATGAAAGTTAATCCATCAGTAAAAAAAATGTGTGCAAAATGTAAAATTATTAGAAGAAAAGGCAATGTTTTGGTTCAATGCGAAAATCCAAAACATAAGCAAAGACAAGGATAGGAGTTATTATGGCGCGTATAAAAAATATTGAGTTACCAAATGAAAAACATATTGGGATTGCTCTAACAAGTATTCATGGAATCGGTCGTCCTTTAGCAAAAACAATTTGTGAACAAGCTAAAGTTGATCCAAGTAAAAAAGCTAAAGATTTAAGCGATGATGAAGTTGCCTCTTTAAGAAAATATGTTGATGAATGTTTAGTTGAAGGAGAACTTCGTCGTGAAGTTCAATTAAATATTAAAGGTAAGATGGAAATTGGTAGTTATGAAGGTATAAGACACCGTAAAGGATTACCTGTAAGAGGTCAAAGAACAAACCGTAATGCAAGAACCAGAAAAGGCAAAGGAAGAGTTGTTGCAAATAAAAAGAAAGTTAGTAAGTAGGAGGTAATATAAATGGCATACAATAGAAGAAAAAGAAAAGTAAAAAAGAATATTGCTGAAGGTCAAGCACATATTCATGCAACATTTAACAATACAGTTGTTACCATCACTGATAACTTCGGTAATGTAATTAGTTGGGCATCAGCGGGAACAATCGGTTATAAAGGCTCAAAAAAGAAAACTCCATTCGCAGCTGGCTTATCTGCAGAAGCGTGTGGTAAGGCTGCCTATGAACAGGGAATGCGTAAAGTTGAAGTATTCGTTAAAGGCTTAGGTGGCGGTAGAGAAAATGCTATTCGTTCACTACAAGCAGCAGGTATTGAAATAACTGCAATTAACGATGAAACACCAATACCACACAACGGATGTAGACCACAAAAAAGACCAAGAAATTAAGGGGAGGAAAAA
>CAZSDG010000037.1:0-9545 GCA_964605575.1 uncultured Muribaculaceae bacterium
ATCCAGTAACAACTGATTATAGATTCTTAGAAGTAATCGAACACTATGAACAAAATATTTCTGTTGATAGTGTAGAAGTTAAATACAAAAATGAATCTACCTTTGGAAGTCCGTTGGCTAAAATTAAAAATGGTACGCGTGATTTTGTAAGATATTCTAAATATCAATCAGGTTCATTCTGGGATCCTGTATATGTCTATAGAGTAGATGATCTAAAGGAAATAGATTTAGTTCAAATTACTTATAATAGAGCAGGATATGGAACGTTTACAATTACATTTAAATATGAAGCAGCTGGTAATTTAAGAGCTATCTCAGAAGTTCGTCACAATGGTTAAAATTAAAAAAATCGACTTATAGAAATATAAGTCTTTTTTTGTGTAAAGATTATTGTTTACTATGTAAAGTATATATTTAATTGTATATTTTAGTGTTATAATTATGATGATAGTAGGAGTGTTAATATGTGGTTAACTATTAAAGAATTTATTAAAGACAGTATTGGTTATATTATCTTATTCTTTGCAATTCTTTTTCTTGTTTTGTATGTCTTAACATTTACTCAAGTATTAGGTCCATCTATGTCTCCTGGTTTAAAAGATAAAGATGTTGTGGTGGTCTTAAAGTTATTTAAAAATATTGGTTATAATGATGTAGTAGTATTTGAGTATAAAAGTACTAAGAATTTAATTAAAAGGGTAGTGGGGATGCCTCAAGATAAGGTTAGGATTAAAAATGGATCTTTATATATAAACGATAAGTTGATTGCTGAAAATTATGTACTAAAGGAGAATAATACTAAGATATTAAATAAAGATTTTGGAGTAGTACCCAATAATGAGTATTTAGTTTTAGGAGATAATCGTGATGATTCATTAGATAGCAGGACAATAGGTTTTATTAAAAGAGAAAGTATTGTGGGAAAAGTAATATTTAAGATGTTTCCCTTTAATCGAATAGGATTAGTTAGATAGGAGTATTTTATGGCGTATATTAAGTTTAAAGAAATGACCCATTATTTTAATTTTCATAAGGAGTTAGAACTAGATAAGTTACCTAAGTATATTCATCAATATATATTACCTAAAGAAACAGTTTTAAAGGCTTATGGAACTAAAAGGGATAAATGTGTATTTACTGATCAAAAGTTAATATTATTTGATGTAAAGGGTATTTTAGGTAATACTAAAATGATTCATATTTTTCCTTATAATAGTATTAGTTCATCAGCTATAGTTTTTAAACCTCAAAGTATCTATTTATTATTTACATTTTCTAGTGGGTATCAAATGAGGCTTAATTATATTAATTTAACTGCTGAGGATAAAAAAGAATTAAGAGAATTATTTACAGAAATGATTTCTTATAATTGTAAGTAAAAAAAAGAACTTAGATTTAAGTTCTTTTAACTTGGTTTAATAATTACTTGTCTTGTTGCTTTATAGTCTTTACCTTTATATTTAACATTATAAACTACGTTGTAATTACCTATAATACTTAAGTCTATAGCACTTATTTTATTACCTGATGAATCTTTATATGTTGTTGTAATATTAGCTTGATTATTAACATTAATACCATTATCTAAGACATTAATTGGATTAGCAAAATCTTTATATGTACCAGTTTGAACAGTATATTCAACTGTTTGATTATGTCTAATGATAATACTAATATTGCTAGGTGTTACTGTTTCTGATGAACTTGGATTATCAATTGGTGGAACATAAGGATTAGTTGCAGTTACTGTATAAGATACTCCTGAACTATTAGCAGCTTTAAAGATTGAATAAGCTGTTTTAATGACATATGTTTGAGCATTAGGGGTAAATGTATTAATTGAGTATGAAGTACCTGTAACTGTTCCCAAAAGGGTTAATCCTCCAGCATTCTTCGAATATATTTGATAAACAAGATTACCAATGTTACTTGAGTTATAGTTTAATCTTTTATTAGTATATTTAGTAATTAAAGCATTTACTTTACCATCGAGTTTTTTACTCATTCCTTTAGAGAATGTTCCAAAACTTTCTTGATAATATTGATTAACTCCTTCTGGAGTAGATAACCCAGGAGCTGAAATTGAGTTCCAACTTAGAGTTAATGTGCCATTAGTAGCATTGTAAGTGTGATTAACATTGGTTACATTAGGTAGAGTATCAAATCTTGGTGATACTTCTGTTGGCTCAGTACCAGCAATAAACCATTCACTACTTCTTAAGTTAGCTGGAGTATGGGCACTTGGTAACATAATCGGATATGTTTCAAGTTCAATTTCTACTTGTTTAATTCCAGTTGTTGATTTAAATTTTGAATTATTTAGCATTATTCCGTTAGTTAATGCTTGGGCGATTGATCTTCTAGCTCTTACACCGGCACTGCTGACTAGGTATTCTTTTCTTGAAACCATTTCTTTGGTCATTTTTTCATAACCGTACCATTGAGCAGTTGCATAATCTGGAGAATACATAACAACCCAGCTATCCATTATTGCACTGGCTGGTAAACCAACTTTATTTCTAAATCCAGAATCAAAGGTTGAAGTACCTGTTTTACCACAAAGATCAGTTCCTTTAATTTTTGTATTACCAATTAAACCATTATCAACAGCTCTTTTTAAAATAATATTAATCATTGCTGCGGTTGTTTCTTCCATAACTTTAGTTGGTGTTTTTTTATTTTCGAATACTGTATTATCATCCCTAAAAACTATTTTAGTAAAAGAGTAGGGTTCAATATAGATTCCTCCACGGCCAAATGTAGCATAAGCTGCTGATTGATCAAGAGGACTAACTCCATCGATTCCACCAATTGCAGCTGATTCAACGATTGTGCCATCGGATAGGACATCAACATTAATTCCTACGCTTTTCATAAATTTAACAACTGTTTTATTATCTAATTGTTGGAAACCTTGAATCGCTGGAATATTTCTACTTTTTGCTAAAGCATTAATTAATGTCATTTGTCCACCGTAGTTACCATCAGCATTTTTAATACTAGTGCCATTGGAGTATGACCAAGATTCGTCAAAGAAAGGTGTTCCAGTTGACCATTTATTAAATTCGATTCCTGGTCCATATACTGTATAAGGTTTAGCAGAGGAAGCAGCATGTCTTCTAATTTGGGTAGCAAAGTTTAAAGTTTTTTCTCCAACCTTATTTCTACCACCACCAATCGCGACAATTGAGCCATCTTTAACACTAGTAACAGCTACACCTAACTGGACAACATCATTAACAAATTTATATAACTCACCATTGGTAACATCATTAACTACATCTTGAACTTTTGGATCCATTGTTGAATAAATTAACATTGAGGTTGTATAAGGATCTTTACCAGTTAATCTTTTTGCTTCTTCTGTAACTGTATCAATGAAGGCAATATATTGCGAATTTTTTTCTCCTTCTTTAGTAATTAAATTAGTAACATTCATGCTTTTTGCTAGATCTCTTTCTGCTTCTGTAATATAACCATGACGATACATTAAATTTAAAACAGTATTTTTTCTTGATTCAGTACGCTCAGGATATTTGAATGGATTATACCTAACTGGTGATTGAAACATTCCAGCAATCATCGCTGCTTCTGGTAAAGAGACATCTCTAATTGATTTACCAAAATAAGTTTGAGCTGCTTCTTCAACTCCATAAGTACTCGCTCCTAAATAAGGGCGATTAACATAGAATTCAATTATTTCTTCTTTAGTATAATCTTTTTCTATTTTAAATATTGATAAATAAATATCAGTAAACTTTCTAATTAAACCAGCAATTCCTCTTGCTTCAACATTTGTTAAATAGTTTTTGGATATTTGCATAGTTAGGGTTGAACCACCCCCAGCATCAGAATTACCTGTTGCTTGTCCTAAGGAAGCCTTAACAAAACGGGCAATATCAAAACCGTTATGTTGGAAAAATCTTGAGTCTTCGGTTGAGATTAAAGCATCAATAAATACTTGTGGTAAATCTTCATAATTAACTAATTCTCTTTTGTTCGCTCCTAATTTAGCAACTTCTTTCCCATTTTTATCATAAATTAAGGTGCTTTCTGAATTATAAAATTTATTTTCATCAAATTTAGGTGCAGAAAAAACAATATAAGCTCCAAAGCCCACTGTTAAGATAAATAGACTAATTAATAAAATCATTAAAGAAATTAAAATTCGATTACGAACCTTTTTCTTTTTATTTATTTTATATTTAGTAGACTTTTTCTTTTTATTAACCTTTTTCTTATTGATTGGTTTTTTCTTTTTATTAGTTGTCTTTTTGACAGGTTTTTTCTTAATAGCCATTTTCTTATTTTTTTTCTTTTTCTTATCCTGCGCCATTAATTAACCTCCTTTATATTAATTTATCAACAATCTTTAAGTAATCAATTAAAGGATTATAACCTAATTTGATTAAATAGCTGTTTTGTTGAATGTATTCATATGGAATTGACTTTCTTGTTGTTTCATTAATAAAATCAATGAATTTATTTCCTGGTAATAGATAAATTTCATTATTAATCTTAATAATAAAAAAACCAATACCACCATGTTCCAATATTTTTTTTATATGATCAATTTGGTGAGCTAATATATTACTTAAAGGAAAAGCTGTTTTACTTCTTGTTTCTTTAGCGTCAAACTCAATATACTTATTCTTATATAGACCATTATAATCCAAAGTAGAGGGCGATTTAAAAAATGCTTCTTTAATAACTACTTTTGGTTTATAGACTATTTTATTGATACCAATCTCTGTTGGTTTTTTATAAATTATGGCTTGATTAGTTTCTAAATAATACTTATTAGATTCATTAATCATTGCTTCTAAATCCATACCACGATTGGCATAAGAAGTAGTTTTTTTATACTTTCCTTTACTTTTATTTGGATAGTTCATTAATGTCTCACCATATTAATTATACAATAATTATGTTCATTAATAAAGATAAAGTGTACCTATTATATTGTAAAAACAATATCTTTTTTCTTTTTTGTTATAAATTAATGGTATATTAATAATAGGTGATAATATGTTAAGAGAATTAAAACAACTTGAATATGAAAAACAATTAAAAACAGATGAATATATTAAAATGATTGAAGATCAACTTGAAGATATATATACTAGGCAAAATTGTTCAAAAGCAGATTTTGTTAATGTAGTCAATGCTAAAATTGTTGAACTTGAAGAGGAATATGAAAAATTAACTGCCAAAAAAGCAAAAAATATTACTTATCGTTTTATTTTAAGACCAAACTCAAAATTGAATCTAGAAATAAATCGTTTAATACGTACCATATCCCAATTAAAAATGTCAATTGAGCAAAGAGAGACTCTAAATAGCAAACTTCTTGAAAGAACTGCTACGATTGCTAGAGAAATAGATGCTAAAAAGAGTATAAAAGATTTAGGGATTAGCTTTCAAGAAGCTAGAAAAATATTAAAAGAAAAGAATGTACCGCTTATTTTAGAAGAAACCGATAAGTTTTTAATAGACAATCCCGAATCTTATGCTGGTTTAGAAGATTTTGTTTTAGTTCATAAAACTAGATATATTCCCGAAGATGGTTTAATAAAAACGAGAAAAGGAACTGGTCTTACATCTAGCACGAGTCTTGCTAGTGATAAAATTGGAACTTTAGAATATGCTGAAGAAAGAAATACAATTCATTTTTCAGTAAATGGTGAGGTTTCATCACACTCCTATGGTAACTGGGAAGATTGTCAGTATGCAATAATCACTCCCTTTGTTAAAATGCCTCCTAATCAACTGAGAAGTGGTGCAGTTATGGATACTTATTTTGAAGGGGATGTAAACTTGCCAAATGAAGCAATTATTCTTTGTCCTAAAAGTGAAATTGAACTTGTAAGAAGTAAAAATCCCAATCAATTAGTAGTTGGTTACCAAGGTGAAAATGTAAAAGGATATGCTGATGCGATGGTGGGAATTTTAGGACATCATATTGAACAAATAGGTATGTGGGACTGGTATTCATCTAATTCAGCAAAGTATTACGAAATGCTAAGAAATATTATCCCAAACGTTAATACTACTCCACACATCGCTACAAAAGAAAGAGAAGAAGAAATGTTTTTTGAAAAGGTTAATAAATTTAATGCATTTAACAAAAAACTAATTGAGTCTAAACTAGATTTATCAAGGAGTGAATATTTTGAATTACTAGACAGTGCTAATGTGTCTCTATTTGCAGTTCTTGGCAGTGATAGTTATAGTGTACTTGCTCAAAGAGTTAGAGAGTCTTTGAGTAGTTGTGGAGCTGAACTAAGACCGGAATTTGAATCTGAATTATTAGAACTATCTAAAAGAATCGAAGGCTCTGACATGCATTCTGATGTTTTAAACCCAGAAGAAAAGTTAAGATATGAAGGATTTCTAAAAGAACGAGGTTTAGGTGAGCGATATTTTAGTCAGTATGACTATAGAGATTTCTTTATAAAAGACGAAATTTATAAAACAGTTAGAGAAAAACAAAAAAATACACAATCAGAATTTATTGAAAAAGAACAAAGTGCTCAGATAATCTAGTTAATATAAACATTCTGAATTGTACAAGACTAATTACATCTAGAAATAGATGTTTATTACATAACTAATAGTAATCGGACAAGGCATTGACAAAGTAGGTTAAAGATTATAAAATTAGTTCATAAGAAGGGTGATATATGTGTTTAGTGGGAAATTGTTTTTAACACCTCAAGATATCTTAGAAAAGGATTTTAAGGTAGATGCAAGAGGGTATCGTCCAGAAGAAGTAGATAAGTATTTAGATATGATCATTCGTGATTATAATGAACTTTTAAATGAGATTAAAACTAAAGAAAAAGAACTAAGAGAACTAATGAATGACAACAGTATTTTGAAAAAAGAAATTAGATACTTAAAAGAACAATTAGAAACTAAAAGTGAAATTGACGTTGCATCAAGAATGCCTAATAATATTGACCTTCTTAAAAGAATTTCTAATTTAGAAAAAATAGTTTATGGTAAAGAAGAATAATATCAGGACAAATGCTGCATTAAGTTAATATGTAGAGGAAAGTCCATGCTCGCACAGTCTGTGATGACTGTAGTGTCCGTGCATAGGGAAAAAATAACCTATGGCAGTTTAACTGACGGCTCCCAAATAACCTTAACTGGTTAGAGTAGGTGTAAAAGTGCAACAGAGACGAGTCTAATTGGAAACAATTAGAGTGGAACGATGTAAACCCCACGAGCGAGAAACCCAAATTTGGTAGGGGCACTCTTATAAAGGAAACGAACTAAGTAAGAGACTCATCTGAGTAGATAAATATTTGTCGCCTAGAAATAGGTACAGAACATGGCTTATATGATATTATTATTTTTTATAAAGAAATGGAGTGGAAACACTTGGATGAGATAGGACAATTGCTCAAAATGACTCGTGAAGCTAATGGGGTTTCCATAACTGAAGCGAGTGAAGACTTAAAAATAAAAGAAGTACTATTACATAATATTGAAGATGGTAACATTGGTGGCTTTAAAGATGTGTTTGTTCTTCAAGAATATATACTTAGTTATTCTAAATATTTAGGTCTTGATTCAGAAAAAATAGAAAATGAATTTAATGATTATATGTTTGAATATACATCGAAAATATCCAATAAAAAAATTGAAAAAGCAATAATAAAGAAAAATAAAGAAGAAAAAAATACCCCAAAGATAGCATCGCCCTATACGAGAGTTCCTAAAAAAGATAATCCATTAGTTTTATATATTTTTTTCATACTAGGTATAGTAATACTGCTTATCATTATATTTTTCATAATAAAAACAGCTTTTTTTAGTTAGAGGGATGACATGAATTTACCAAATAAAATAACAACAGTTAGAATATTTTTATCAATTTTTTTAATAGTTTTTCTATTATTTCCATTTTATCAAATGGGAATAAAATTACCAATTTATTCAATAAATGGTAACATAGAACTTAGTTTTCAATATATTATTGGTGGCTTAATCTTTGCTGTTGCCTCAGCAACAGATTTTTTAGATGGCTATTTAGCTAGAAAGAATGGCTTAGTTACTGATTTTGGTAAAGTAATGGACGCGATTGCTGATAAAATATTAGTTAATGGAATCTTAATTATCTTAGCTTATAATCGAGATATATCAATTATTGTTCCTGTTATTATTATTACTAGAGATACGATTGTTGATTCAATTAAAATGATTGCATCTAAAAAAAGTGGTAATGCTGTTCCAGCTAGTATTGCGGGAAAAATTAAAACTATATTTATGATGGTTGGTGTAACCCTAGTTTTCTTTAATAATTTACCATTTGCTTTAATTAATTTTGAAATTGGTAAATTTATGGTTTTAATCGCGACAGTTTTATCAGTTTATTCTGGTTTAGAATATTTTATGCATCATAAAGATTCATTTATGAAAGATAAATAAGATGAATAATGAATTAAGTTATATATTAAAATTGAGAAACTCTCTTCAAAAAGAGTTGCGAAATATGCCTCTTTTTCAAAATGGTAGCGCAATTATCGTTGTTAATGAACTTGGAGAAATACTTTTGATGCACCGTACAGATAGAGATTTTTGGTGTGTTCCTGGCGGATTACAAGAATTGGGCGAAACATTTGAAACAGTTGCATTAAGAGAATTAAAAGAAGAAACTGGTTTAAGCACGAAAATTGAAGATTTGGTGTTAGTTAAAGTAGTTTCTGGAGAAACGAGAAAAAATTCCTATCCCAATGGCGATATTGTTTATAACAATACAGTGTTATTTTGTGTGAATAACTATTCAGGTCAACTTGGTAGTAATTATGAAGAAATAGTTGATCAAGGAAATGGGTATTTTACTTCAAACAAAGAATCAAGAGGGTTAATGTTCTTTTCCCTGGACAAATTGCCTGAAAATTTAATGGATAAAGATTTAATTGATGAATATATAAATTTTCTTGGAAAAAGAAAATAATAATATTGTAATAAAGACATTCAAATTTTTAATATTTGTTATATCTAAAATTAAATAATAGTAAAAAAATACAAATCAAACACTTGTTTGATTTTTCTCTTGACAATCTAAAATATTCATTATAAAATTAAGATGTCAATAGAGAAACTAGGAGGAAAAATAAGTCATGAAAGAAACAAACAAAGATAAAACATTAGATCAAGTAATGGCCGATATTGAGAAACAATTCGGTAAAGGGGCAATTATGAAATTAGGCAATGATAACCATTTAGAAGTTGAAACAACTTCAAGCGGCTCATTAACATTAGATATTGCTCTAGGAGTAGGTGGATACCCGAAGGGCAGGATTATTGAAATATATGGTCCTGAATCATCTGGTAAAACAACATTTGCTCTGCATGCAATTGCTGAAGTCCAGAAAGCTGGAGGAAGAGCAGCGTTTATTGATGCTGAACATGCACTTGATCCAGTATATTGTCAAAAGTTAGGAATTAATATTAATGAACTTTTATTATCGCAACCAGATACAGGTGAACAAGCATTAGAAATTTGTGAAGCGCTTGTTAGAAGTGAAGCA
>CAZSDG010000038.1:0-9172 GCA_964605575.1 uncultured Muribaculaceae bacterium
CGTACGAATGCTGGCCCTTTACCAGGTTTAACATGTTGAAAATCTAAGATTAAACATAAATTTCCATCAATAATTACTGTCATGCCATTTTTTATATCATTAATATTGATATTCATCTTTAATCACCTAACTATTTCTTTTCTTTAAAAAGGACACTTTTACGACATTTAGGACAAAATTTATTTAATTCCATACGGTCTGGTGTATTCTTTTTATTTTTTTGTGTACGAATAATATGACTTTTACATTCAGTACATTCCATATCGATGTATTCGCGATTTTCATTTTTCTTTGCCATTTTGCTTCCTCCTTTAATAACCATTGTGATTATACCAAATAATCAGTTAAAAAGTAAACACTTTTAACTTTTACGGTAATAATTTCTAATTTTTTCTTTTAAATTTGGATCAAATACTTTGTCTTTGATCATTTCTATTTCAAATTTATAGGGTGGATATATTCTTAATTTATCTTCATCATCTTCACCAATATAGGGAGTTTCTAAGATTTTTGGAATATTTTTGATTTTTTCATTATAAACAGCACTGATTAAATTATCAAAACCAATTGTCCCAAAACCAAAATTATCATGACGATCTTTTCGATCACCAATTTCATTTTTAGAATCATTGACATGCAAACACTTAATTTTATCAAGTCCTATTTCTTGATCAAATAAATCTAAATATTGATCAAATGAGGTAATATCATGACCTGAATCATTTAAATGACAAGTATCTAAACAAAAACCTAATTTATTTTGATATTTAACATTATCATATAAATATTTTAATTCACTTAAATTAGAGCCAACTTCATTACCTTTACCGGCCATTGATTCAAGTAAAATCATGACCTCATAATTATTATCTAAAATTTTATTTAAGCCCGCGACAACATTATTTAATCCCTCTTCTTTAGTCATATTAACTGAACTTCCAGGATGTAAGACTAAATATTTAATTCCTAATAAACTACATCTTCTTAATTCTTCAGTTAAAAATTCTACACTAAATTCATGCTTATCACTGCCAACATGATTAGCTAAGTTGACTATATAAGGAGCATGACAAATGATCGAGTCCATTAAAATTCCTGATTCTTTCATTAACTCTATTGCTTCTTTAGTTAAATCATCATTAATCGGACTTCTTAAAGTATTTTGGGGAGCCCCTGTATAAATCATAAAAGTATTTGCCCCATAACTTAATGCTTCTTTAACACTTCCTAAAAGTTGATTATTCGAACTAAATGAAACATGACTACCTATTATTAACATATTTATCACCTACTTATTTGATTATCTCATAAAAAAAAGCAAGTGTAAACTTGCTTTAGTTAGTTTCTATGGTGTTACTGGGACAACAGTATTACCATCAAATGGAACAATAGCATCTTGACAGTCTGCCACTGGACAATTTCCTCTAATTGCAGTTTTATCTGCTGCTGAATCAGTTGCGCCTGTTCTAAGTTTTCCAACTACTTTACCTTTTTGTTGAACGATACTTGCATAAGTTATACCTGTATCTTCAGTTGGGGTAGGTCCAGGTGTTGAATTATCAAATCCTGTCTGAAACTTAAATTCATTGTTGTAAACATGGATTTCATCAACTTTACCAGAATCAGAATCAATTTTCATGCAACCTTCATATGTATCTCCATCTTTTAAGTTATCGATGAAATAACAAAGTGGTGCGGTTGCTCCATGTTCTCCTTTATTGATTTCATATGATGATTGAACTTTACCTGAGAAGTTAATTATTTCTTGTGCAAAAATGTTTTTAGATGAAGACTCCATCGCATTTAAGACTGTTGGCATGATTAATAAAATTAATCCTCCTAATATAACTATTACAACTAATAACTCGACTAATGTAAACCCTTTCTTATTTTTCATAGTTTCCTCCTTCTATGCTTATTAAATAAATTATAGCATTACTTTAGAAAAATGCAAAATGTTTTTCAACAATTTACATTTAATATACTTATAATTTAAAATCTTCTAAAAAATCATCAATTGTCATTTCTTTTATTTTTATGTCTTGAGGTTGCTTTTCTTCTGCTTTCGTTTCAGGTTTTTCTTCTTTTACTCCTTCAATTTGGGCTTTAGTAAAAGCATATTTAAACTTTTTATTATCAATTACAGAGCCAGTGCTTGCCATGTCCATAATTGGGATTTCAGTATTTTTAATATATTTAATATTATCATCAAATACTAATCCTACTAATAAGCTATTTGTAAAAGATGTAGCATTTATTACTGAGTAATTAACTGATTTTACTTTTTTAAGTAAAGTATTACCTCTTTTAGCCCTTCCTGTTACATCAAGTTCATTAACTCTAACCCTCTTTGCAGTTTTCTTATCTGTAAATATTGTAATAAATTCATCAGCCTCATTTAAACCTAGAGCGTTTACCACATAATTATCTTTTAAGTTAATGCCCTTTACCCCACTAGCCCGAATATTAACAAGAGGTATTTCCTCATTGTCTGCTCTTATATAATAACCATCATTTGTCACTAATAATAAGTTATCTGATTCATTAAATACACTTACTACTTCATCTTTATCTTTTAATCTCATTAGAGTCATCGCTCTTGAATACCTAGTTACTTCTAAGTTTTTTAATGTTGTTTTCATTACTTGACCATTTTTAGTAACAATAATGATATTTTGTTCATAAACTTGATTATTAAATAATTGAGAATTAATTACTTTATCATCAGGTGAAATTGTTACAATATTACTTAAATGTTTACCTAGTTCTTTCCATCTACCTTCAGGAATTTGGTGAACTGGAATATATAAATAATTACCTAAAGAAGTATAAACTAATAAAGTATCTAAGGTATTAGCACTTATTAAATTAATTACATAATCTCCTTCTTTAAGACCTGTTTCATCCTCTGATGCAGCTCCATAAGATTTTAAATTAACTCGTTTTAAATACCCTTCATTCGTTAGAACAATGATTACATTTTCTTTACTAATCATTTCTCTTTCATCAATTTTTATTTCCAAAACTTCAGCTTCAATTTCCGTTTTACGAGGAATTCCATACTCTTTTTTAATTTTTCTTAAATCTTCTTTAATAACCCCGTTAAGTTTCTCTGGATCAGCTAAAATACCTTGTAATAACTCAATTACTTTTTTTAAATCTTCTAATTCTTGAAGTAATAAAGTTATATCAGTATTAGTTAAACGATATAGTTGAAGCATGACAATAGCTTCTGCTTGTTTCTCTGTAAATTCATATTTTTTAATTAAATTTACAATTGCATCTGCTTTATTTTTTGATTCACGAATGGTTTTAATTACTTCATCTAAAATACTTATTGCTTTAACTAAACCTTCAGTAATATGTACCTTAGCAAGGGCAAAGTTTAAATCAAACTCAGTTTTTTTCGTGACCACTTCTTTTTGATGTTCAATATAAGCATCTAAGATTGGTAAGATTCCTAATAATTTAGGCCTGCGATTAACAATTGTAACCATATTAAAATTAAATGCTACTTGTAATTCCGTATTTTTAAGTAAATAATTAACAATTAAATTTGCATCAGCATTAGTCTTTAAATCAATCGCAATTCTTAAATTATCTTTTTTATCCGATTCATCTCTGACTTCTACAATTCCATCAATTTGTTTATCAATTCTAATTTCATCGATTTTTTTAATTAAGTTACCTTTATTAACTTCATAAGGTATTTCATGAACAATTATTTGTTCTTTACCTTTAGTTTTAATTATTTGGGTTTTGGCTCTGACTACTACTCTACCTTTACCTGTTGTATAAGCTTTGATAATTTCATCTTTACCTGAAGCAATCGCGCCTGTGGGAAAATCTGGACCTTTAACTATTTCTAAGATAGTTTCTAAGCGACAATTAGGTGAATCGATTCTTTTAATTGTGGCATCGATTATTTCACCTAAATTATGAGGAGGAATATTCGTTGCATACCCGGCACTTATTCCCGTTGCTCCATTAACTAAAAGATTTGGAAATTTAGCTGGTAATACAGTTGGTTCTTCAGTTGTATCATCATAATTAGGGGCAAATATTACTGTGTTTTTTTCAATATCTTTTAATAATTCAGAAGCAATTTTCGATAATCTTGCTTCTGTATACCTCATTGCTGCAGCTGGATCACCATCAATTGAACCATTATTACCATCCATTTGAATATAAGGGTGATTAAGTTTAAAGTTTTGACTCATCCTAACCATCGCATCATAAACTGATTGATCACCGTGGGGGTGATAATTACCAATAACATTACCTACTGCTTTAGCTGATTTTTTAAATTGTTTATCGTGGGTATTTTTATCTTTATACATGGCATAAAGAATTCTTCTTTGCACTGGTTTTAAACCATCTCGAACATCAGGAATTGCTCGGTCCTGAATAATATATTTAGAATAACGCCCAAAACGGTCCCCCATTATTTCTTCTAAACTATAATCATGAATTTTTTTAATTACATCGTCCATATTTCACCTACTTTATGTTATCTAATTTAACACTGACTAACTTACTAACGCCACTTTCTTGCATGGTTATTCCATATAATGAGTCAGCATATTCCATTGTTCTTTTTTTATGAGTAATAATAATAAATTGTGTTTTACCTTGATAACCTTGTAAATATTTCCCAAACATATCCACATTCGCATCATCAAGGTTCGCTTCAACTTCATCTAGGACACAAAATGGTACTGGACGGATATTTAAAACTGAGAATAATAAAGCAATTGCTGTTAGAGTCATCTCTCCACCAGAAAGTAAAGAAATTAATCTTAAATTTTTCCCAGGTGGTTCAGCATGAATTTCTACTCCTGTACCTAGTATATCATCTGGATTAGTTAAAGATAAGAAACCTTTCCCACCTTTAAACAATTCTTTAAAGACTTTGCCAAATTCTTGATTAACAGCTTCAAAAGTAGCAACAAATCTTTCCTTCATTGTTTCATCTAAAGAAGAAATAATTTCATTTAAGTTATTTATCCCGCCAATTAAATCTTCTTTTTGTTTAGTTAAGAAACTATATCTTTTATCAATTCGCTCATATTCGGCAATTGAACCAGTATTAACTTCACCATAAGATTTAAGTTCACTTTTTAACGATTGAACTTTCATTCTGGCAATTTGTTCTTCTAATTCTAGGGTATGGTTTTCAAAAGCACGCTCAAAAGTCAAACTATATTCTTCATTTAATCTTCCTAATAAACCATCTAATTTAGTTTCACAGCGACTTATCTTAACTTCAATTTCATGGAATCTATTTTTAGAACTATTATATTCTGAAATAGATTTTTTTCGATTACTCTCTAATTCAGTTAATTTATTATTTAAATCTTCTTTTTCATTGACTAATTTTTGGTAATCGAGTTCTAATACTTCTTTTTTCGAAACTAAAGAACTATAATTTTCTAAAATAGTGGCTAATTCTTTATCAACTTCATTATTTAAAACAGCTTTAGTACTCTTAAGTTCAAAGACTAATTCTGCATATTTATTTTCCTCTTGAACAATCATAATTTTTTTATTGTTAATTACTTCATTTAAAACAGCTAAACTTGAATTAGCATTTTGATAATTAGTATTTAGTAAAGATAGTTCTTGATCAACATTTTTTAAATTATTTTCAACCTTTGTATATTCAATTGAAACATTATTTAATTCTCTAATTATTCTTTCTAGTTGAAATCTTTCTCCCACTAATCCTTTAGATGATTTTGAACTACCTCCAGTTACAGAACCACCTGTATGTAGTAGTTCTCCATCAAGAGTAATAATTCGGTAACGATAATTGATCTTTTTACCTAATTCATTCATGGAATCAATATTATTAACAATAATTGTATTACCTAATTGATTTAAAACAACTCCGCGATAAATTTGGTCATATTTAACCAAATCACCAGCAAGACCTAAGTAACCAGGATGACTTTTTAAGATATTTTCAGTTTCTGGATCTATCCCTCTTGGCTTAATAACACTTAAAGGAAAAAATGTTACTCTTCCTAATGCATTATCTTTTAAATAACTAATAGCTAATTTAGCTGATTCTTCATTATCTACGACAACCACATTAGCATTAAATCCTAGAGCAGTTTCAATAGCCATAGCATAAGAACCTTCAACCTCGATTAATTTACCTAAAACACTGTGAATACCCGTTAATCTTGGGTTGTTTAAAACATTTTTAACTGCGTAAGGCATTTTAGCATCATTATTAATATTATCTTCTAAAATATCTCGAGTATTTTTTAAAGACATTTGTCTTTTTAAGATTGAATTTAACTCATTAGTTAAATTAGATTTCGACAAAGTATTTTTCCGTATTTCTAAAGCAATATTTTCTACTTCTTGTTCTTTCGTTTTTAAATTACTCTCTAAATCAGTTAATTCTTTAGTTAATAAAGTTAAATTGTTTTTAACTTGCAATTCTGCTTCTTTAACATTAACTAAATTTTCTTTAAACTTAATATCATCACTTTGATACTTTTGTCTTTCTTTAGTTAATTGTTTTTGTGAATCAGCTTCACTTATTTTTTCAGTTAACTCTAAAATTTCTTTATTTAAAGAAGTAATTTTTTCTTCAAGCTTTAATATACTTAATTTTATCTTTTCAATTTGAGTTTCATAACTATTAACATCTGTTTCATAGTTTAAAACTCCTTCATTTAATGACTCTAATTCACTTTTTAAGGCATCATACTCAGTATTAATCTGATTAATATCATGAGCAATTAAAGATATTTCAATACTTTCAAGCTCTTCTTTAGCACTTAAATATTTCTTGGCAATAACACTTTGATTTTTTAATGGTTCTAAATTAACTTCTAATTCATTAATTATTAAATTAATTCTTTCTAAATTATCTGTGGTTTTATCTAATTTTCTTAATGTTTCTTCTTTACGTTTTTTATATTTTAAAACACCCGCTGCATCTTCGATTATTACTCTTCTTTCTTCGGGTTTTTGGTTAATAATGTCACTAACCTTACCTTGAGAAATAATGTTAAATGATTCCCTTCCAGCTCCTGAATCAATAAAAAGATCAGTTATATCTTTAAGTCTTACTTGATTATTATTTAAATAGTATTCATTTTCCCCAGTTTGATAACAAACTCTTTTTACTTCTACTTCTGAATACTCAGTACTTAAATAATGATCAGTATTATCAAACACTAAAGAAACTGAAGCACTATTGTGAGGACTTCTCGATTTACTACCAGAAAAAATTACATCAGTCATACCGCCACTACCACGTAAGGCTTTAATAGATTGTTCACCTAAAACCCACTTAATCGCATCAACTACATTACTTTTACCTGAACCATTCGGGCCGACAATAATTGTAATTCCTTCTTTTAAATCAATTGCAGTTTTATCAGCAAAAGATTTAAACCCATACGCTTTAATACTCTTTAAATACATAACTTCACCAATTCTTTGCACTTTTTTGATAAGCAGAATAAGCCGCCATTTGTTCAGCTTCCTTTTTAGTTTTACCCTTGCCTATTCCATAGACTATATTATCAATTCTAACCTCAACAGTAAATACTCTTTTATGAGGAGGTCCTTCTTCACTAGTTATAACATACTCAAGTGAATCTTTAGTGGTCTGCACCATTTCTTGTAAAATTGATTTATAATCAGCAAAAAACTTAATATCTTTTTCAATATAAGGAATAATGACTAATGAATAAATAAATGAACTTACCTCATTAATTCCTAATGATAAGAAAATAGCCCCAATTAAGGCTTCAAATGTATCGGCAATAATCGAATTATTTAAATTACTTTTTTGACCTTCACCTAGATTTATATATTTATCTAACTCAATTATTTTAGCATACTCAACCAAGGCTTCTTCACAAACATAAGAAGCTCTTTGTTTACTCATTTCTCCTTCAGATAAAGAAGTATTTAAATAATAATACTCAGTAATAATTAATTGTAAGACTGCATCACCTAAAAACTCTAACCTTTCATAATCCTCACCACCATGTTCATTGGCATAAGAACTATGAGTTAAAGCAACTTTTAACAAATCTTGATCAATCTTAGTTAGACCATATTTATTTAAAAACTCCAAACTAAATCACCCTTACTACGGTATTCCTAATTAATTATACAAAAAAAAACTCAAACTAGCAATTTATTTGAGTTTTATTAATTTTTTAAGGCATTGAGTTAAAATAGATATGAAACAATTTAGCAAATGTTTTATTCTAATATTTTCGAGCTTGTGCCGAAGCATTTCCCAAACTATAAGAATATGTGTTTTTTTCAACTACTTCTTCTTTTACTTCTTCTGTTTTTAATAATTTACTTTCTGGATTTAACGTTTTTATTCTTTCACTTAATAATTTTAAAGCTGCGATTTGTCTATCTTGCTCTTTTTCTTTGATTAACTTTTTTTGAACTTCGATTGTTAAATCACCTATTTTTTCAACTATTCCACTTGATAATCTAAGTCTTATTAGTTTTAAATCATCATTTTCATGTTCAGTTTCGATTATATTTTTATATTCTGTAAATAAAGTCTCTATTTTACCAATTACATCGGTTTTATCATCTAATCCTTGAGCTAGTTTTACTAATTTCAAAAATTCTAAATCTACTGCTGAATCTTTTAATGTTCTTTTTTCTTCAATACTTAATTCTTTTTCCAATTCTAATTCAAAATCTTCTGTTAATTTTTTACCAAAATTATATGATTTCACAAGTTCAAAATGTTCTTTTTTTCTTTTTCTTTCTTCAATATACTTGCTAAGTCTTAAAATTCTATTTTTTATTTGAGCAGCAAGCATAAATGTTAAATTAGCAGCAGTAGGCAAAATGGCTAATCCTGCACTTACACCAAATATAGTTGGATCTTTAACAACATATGAAGTAGCAAACGAAAAAAATCCAATCGCGGCTCCTATGAATACGAGAATTAACATATTTACTGAAACATAATTATCATCGAAAAGATTTTTTGGTATATAAAAAGACATAAACTTTATCGTTTCTCTTGACGTTTTCCTAAAATCTCTTTTCATATTTGATAAATATTGTTTACGATTTTTTAGACTTGGTCTATTTTCTTTTTTTAAATAGTCTAAATATATTTTTTGTTCTTTTTCATTTTGGATATTACCTTGTATAGCGTTAT
>CAZSDG010000039.1:0-8763 GCA_964605575.1 uncultured Muribaculaceae bacterium
GTTTTTAAGAAAAGTGGAGAGAGTAATATAGTTGAGAAAATAGGAAAATTAGAGATGGGAATAAATAAAGATATTTCTGATTTTCGTTATGGAATGTCTACTGATAATCGTAAAGAGTTTGATGCTTTAGTTGAAAGATTAGATCGTAAATTAAATCAAATTGATGAGAAGATCAATTTAAGATTAGATGCTAATTTTGAGAAGACTAATAAAACTTTTAGTGATGTTTTAACTCGTTTAACTAAGATAGATGAAGCTCAAAAGAAAATTGATATGTTATCGACTGATATAGTTTCTTTACAAAGTGTTTTAACTGATAAGAAGACTAGAGGGACATTTGGAGAAGTTAATTTAAATTATATACTTAGTAATATATTTGGTGAAAATAACACAAGTGTTTATGAACTACAAAAAAAATTACCTAATGAGATGATCGTGGATGCTATACTTTATGCTCCAGAACCTTTAGGGACAATCGCGATTGATTCTAAATTTCCTTTAGAAAATTATCAAAAAATGACTGATAAAACATTATCTAAAGAGGTAAGAGATTTGGCTGAGAAAAGTTTTAAAATTGATATGAAGAAACATATTGATGATATAGCTAATAAGTATATAGTTAAGGGCTATACATCTAATGAAGCGATTATGTTTTTACCAGCTGAGGCAATATTTGCAGAGATTAATGCTTATCATAGTAATATAATTACTTATGCATATAATAAAAAGGTTTGG
Source organism: uncultured Muribaculaceae bacterium (assembly GCA_964605575.1). Classification (GTDB taxonomy): domain Bacteria; phylum Bacillota_I; class Bacilli_A; order RF39; family UBA660; genus JAAZHN01. The sequence continues at coordinate 736 of CAZSDG010000039.1, forward strand.
ATTACATCACCAACTACTTTAATGAGTACTTTAACAGTAATTAGTATGATTTTAAAAGATATGGAAAGAGATAAGTATACGAAGGTAATTCATGAAGAATTGGGTAAATTAAGTGATGAGTTTACAAGATATCGTGAACGTTGGGATAAGTTAGCTAAATCGATTGATACAGTGGGTAGGGAAGTAAAAGATATTCATATAACCACAGAAAAAATTACTAATCGATTTAATTCGATTAATAATGTGGAAATAGAAGAAAGTCTCTTAGAAGAAAATAAAGATTGATAAACTTAAAATTAAACAGTAAAGGGCAAAGATAATAAGTTTGCCTTTTTTGACAATGTTAGATAAAAATTTATATGAGATTAGTGTTGCTAGTAGACTTAAGAGTAGACCAACTGAGTAAGGTAAGAATACTTTGCTTAATGAACCAGTTTTAACTATATCTAAGACCCCTAGTAACATAGTTGCAAGACTTACTGGAATGTATAGTATAAAGGTAAATTTTAGAGCTGTTTCTCTTTTTAAATCTCTAGCTAAACAGCCAACTAAAGTCATACCACTACGGCTTATCCCTGGGATAATTGCTAATATTTGAAATAAACCTATAATAATTGCATCTTTATAAGTTAAATCATGATCAGTTTTTTTACCTTTTATTTTTCTAACTAAAAATAATGAAATAGCAGTAATTAAAAATGAGATAGCTAAGATATTCATACTACCTAATTTATTCTCAATTATATCTTTAGTTAAATAGCCAACTATTCCAATCGGAATAGTTGCGATTATTATCAGCAAACAATATTTAAAATTAAGAAAATTTTCTTTTTTATTTTGGGTAAATATATAGGCAAAAAAACTTTTTATTAATTTAATTAAGTCTTTACGAAATATAAATAATATAGCTAATAAAGAACCAAAATTAACAATAATATCAAAATTTAAATCACTAAGATTTTGGATGTTGAATATTGCTTTGAATAGTTTTAAGTGACCACTTGAAGAGACAGGGATTGGTTCTGTAAAACCTTGGATTAAACCAAGGATTGCATAGCGAATATCCATATTATCTTCCTACTCCTACTTTTAATCTTATTTCTTCATATTTTTTCTTGGCAATAGCTGTTGATTTTTCTCTTCCCTCATCAAGAACTTTATCAATTAATCCTGAATCATTTACTTCTTTGTATTTTGTTTGTAAATCAGTTAGAAAGTTTACTAAGACATCCGCGACAGCTTTCTTAAATGTTCCATAATTTGCTTCTTTAAATTCTAGTTCAATCTCATCAATTGTTTTGTTTGTCAATTCGCTGTAAATTGTCATCAAGTTGGAAATTCCCGGTTTATTTTGTTCGTCAAACTTGACAGATGATTCCGAATCAGTAACAGCACTCATAATTTTTTTTCTTGATATTTCTGGATCATCTAGAAGAATAATACTGCCTTTGTCATTTGGATCGCTTTTACTCATTTTTTTAGTCGGATCTTGTAAATCTTTAATTTTGTCGCCGCTTTCTTTTATTACTGGTTCAGGAATAATAAATGATTCTCCGTATCGATAATTAAATCTTTCGGCAATGTTTCTAGCTAATTCAACGTGTTGTTTTTGATCAAGACCAACAGGAACAATATTAGGATCATAAATTAGGATATCGGCAGCCATTAATACAGGGTAAGTAAATAGTCCACATCCGATTGATTCATTCGGCCCTTTATCTAATTTATCTTTATATTGTGTCATTCTTGATAATTCACCCATTGTTGAGTTGCACTCTAATATCCAACTTAACTGAGCATGATATGGATTTTCTGATTGAATAAAGATTGTATTTTTATTAGGATCTAATCCACAAGCTAAATATACTCCAACAATCGCTCTAATTTTTTTTCTTAATTCCTCTGGATCATTATAGACAGTTAGGGCATGTAAATCCGCCACGAATACAAAGCTATTATACTCATTTTGTCTTTCAACAAATTGTTTAATTGCTCCGATATAGTTACCAATTGTTAAATAACCAGTTGGTTTTATTCCAGATAATAATATTCCCATTTTTCTTCACCTAAGTAGATTATACCGAATAAATCCTAATAAATCTATCTATAATTGGTTATAACTGCTATAATATTAATGGTGATTTCTATGGAAAGATTACAAAAATTTATTGCCTCATCAGGTATTTGTTCAAGAAGAAATGCTGAGGAATTAATTACTTCAGGCAAGGTAAAAGTTAATGGAATAGTTATAACTGAACTTGGTACAAAGGTTTCTTTTGAAGATATAGTTTTAGTTAATAATAAAAGAATAGTTTATGAAAAAAAAGTATATTATATGTTGAATAAGCCAAGAGGTTATATTAGTTCTGTTAGTGATGATAAGGGTAGAAAAACTGTTATTGAATTAATTGCTGATCAAAGAAGAATATTTCCAATTGGTAGACTTGATTATGAAACAACAGGCTTGTTACTTTTGACTAATGATGGTGAATTTGCTAACAAATTAATGCATCCTAAAAATGAAGTCCCCAAAACTTATGTGGCCAAAGTTGAAGGTAAAATGACAATGGATACTTTATTTGGGTTAAGAAAAAGTGTTGAAGTTGATGGAATAAAAATAATTCCTAAACAAGTAAAAATAAAATCATATGATAAAAAAACTGAAACTAGTATTGTAAAAATAACTTTGGTGGAGGGTCAGAATCATATTGTTAAGAAAATATTTTCTAGTGTTAAACATCCGGTTATAAAATTAAAAAGAGAAGAATATGGTAATTTAACCTTAGGTCAATTAAAATCCGGTGAATACAGAGAATTAACTGAAGCTGAAATAAATGATTTAACAAAAAAGAAGTAATAATACTTCTTTTATTGTGCATCCTCAATTGTTATTGCAGCGACAGGACAAGATTCCATTGCCTCAACAGTTAATTCATCAACACTTTCAACTTCTTCTTTAACAGGTACTGAAATTCCCATATCATCTGGTTGAAAAGCCTCAGGTGCAATTTGATAACATGCTCCACAAGCGATACAAGTAGCAGCATTAACTTCTATTTTTTTCATAAATCCTCCTTATTAATTTATTATAACGTTTTTGTTAACCCAGTGCAATAAATGTTTAATATACTTAACACATATGTTATACTTTATCTATAATGGAGGATTTAATATGAGCAGTAGAATGGACAAATATCATAATAATCCAAAAAAATTAGAAAAAAGAACTGAAAGAAACGAAGAATTATATAAAAACATTAATAAAAGCACAATTGAGGATTACAATATAAATTCAAATGTTTCTGTTTTAGATGTGCCAGGAAACGAAATTGATATTGAAAAAATAAAAGAATTATTAGATCAGAAATACCAAAATCCCATTAAAAGAAAGTCAATCGAAATAGAATCTGATATTGAAGAGTTAATGCCAGATTTCGAAACTAAAGATTATGATTTGAGCAAAATTTTAGAAAAAGCAAAATCGGAAAAAGTAATTGACTACGCAGAAGAAAGACTAAGAAAATTGCGTGATACTCAATATGATATATTAAATAATTTAAATTTAGAAACTCCAGAAGAAGAGCCAGAAGAGGAACCTACTGAGTTAGAAAAAGAATTATTAACAATGATTGAAACTATAACCAATAGAGAAAAAGAAACGGATATAGTTCAACTTGAAGATATGAGTTCTTCATTAGAATTAGAGCTATTATCTGATTTAAAGGGGGATGATGATACCATTGTTGTCCCACCAATAACTGAAGAACAAAAAATAGAATATGAAAAAACAAATTCGAAAGCAAAACCAAATAAGTTAGAAAATTCATTTTATACTGGTAAACTTAAGGTTAATGAAGCGGATTTCGAGGACTTTGAAGACTTAAAAAAAGAAATTAATAGTAATTCATTAACAATAAAAATTTTAGTAATCTTATTCTCTTTAGTTGTTCTTATTGCTTTATTGATTCTTTTTGACAAAATATTTTCTTGGGGATTGTTTTAGGAGGTATAAGAATGAAAGTAGTTATTAGGGAACAAAACTTTGAATTAATAAAAAATGAAAGAGAAGGCTTTGATTTAAAGGCCGTTGAAGAAAGATTGACAGATTTTTTTGATGGATATGATTATATTGTTGGCGACTGGTCATATGATAAATTAAGGCTAAAAGGTTTTAATGATAAGGGTAATAAATTCAATGACTATAAAAATGTTGATAGGTATATTATAGACAATTGTGCTTATGGGTGTAGGCATTTCATTTTAAAAAGAAATAAAGTTGAATAACAAAAATCAATGTGTTAAAATAATAATAGAATAGGTAGGGATGCTACAATGTTAGAAAAAATAACTTTAACAAAAGATTCTGGAGAGGCTGTAGAAGTTGACCTAGTCAGTTTTTTTGAGTTAAGAAGTAACAAAAAGAAATACATTTTTTATACAAAAAACGAAGTAGTAGAAGAAGGCTATGTGAAATTGTATATTTCTGAAGTTCTAGTTGAGGGCTTATCATTTAGATTAACTAGAATTATGAGCGATGAGGATTGGAATGCTATAAAATTAGTAATGAGAAAAATATTAACAAACCAAATTAGTGATGAAATTAAATATTTAGAGGTAGGGGGCAGTTAAGATGTCAATATTGTTTAAGGATTTTACAGATTCTAGAGAGTTATCAACACCAGTTGATTATATTAATACAATGGCTAAACAAAGAAGAGCGGAATTGGAAGCCGCTAAACAAAATGAGCCAATCGCAGAAGCTGAAGTTGAACAATTCGCTGTTTTAAATGAAACAAATCAAAATGTTGTAGAGCAACAGGCGCCTGCTACAGAACCTCAAGCTCAAGTTGCGCCACAACCTGAAGCAGGCTCAACTGGCAATATTTTTGATGCGCCGCAACCAGTAGCTGAGTCCACTGGTAATATTTTTGATGCACAAAGTACAGTCGAAGTAAATCCAACTCCAGAAGTGAAACCAGAACCAGCTGTTGAACCTGTTGCTATAGACTCGCAAGCTGTTTCGATTAATCCAGAACCTGTAACTAATCCAGTTGAAGTTGACTCTATTCAACAAGAAGCTGCGGAAATTCAACCAGTTACAAATGATAATTCAGAAACAAAAGTCTTATCTGCAGAAGAAATTGGTGCAGAACAAGAGCAACCTAAAAAGCAAGAAGGAAAATTTCCAAGTGGACATTCAACAGTGTATAAAATCGAAGAAGGAGATAACGTTTATAATCTTTCATCTAAATGGGGAATATCTGCTGATGAAATCATTGATAAAAATGGTTTAACTCCAGTTGACGATTTAAAGCCAGGTGAACTATTAATTATTCCTTTTTCCGAAGATAAAATATCTAAAATTGAGTTAGAAATTTTTTCTGAACTTGCCCAAAAAGTTCAAACGGTAATTGCCAATCAAAAAGATAATAATTCTGGCACATATGGTCAATTATTAGATGTTGGTGAAATGAAACTATAATAAAAAAACAAAAATAAAAAAATTTGTTTTTTTTTGACAACTTGTCAATTGATTTATACTATATTATTTGATATAATTAGCCAGTAATTGCATGCGCCCATAGCTCAATTGGATAGAGCGTCCGGCTACGGACCGTAAGGCTTGGGGGTTCGAGTCCCTCTGGGCGTGCCATTAATAATTAAACTAGTATTTGACTAGTTTTTTATTTACAGTAAAAATTCAGTTAATTATAGGGAATTATGTTATGAAATGATATAATTTGATTAGAGAGGTTAAATGTCCAAGTATTTAATTGACAATAATGAAATTTTTGGTGAAAAGTAGATGAGTATAATTGATTTTGTTATTATTTTTTCAGGATTTATTGGATTGGTTGTTTTAACGTGGTTATTTGTTAAATCTATTAACAAAAAATTATTTTTTTTACATTATCGTTTATTAATTAATACTATTATTTTATTGTTACTGATTTTTGGTTCAGATACAATAATTATTCGCTACATAGCTGTAGCGTATTTATCGATAGTAATTCCAACATTTATATTTTTTACAACCGATTATTTAGATTTAGAAGATTACGAATATGATGAACCAAGTTCAAAATCAAAGTTTGGTCAGCAAATTTTTTGGAGTTTAGTGATATTTGTTTTTGCTGTAAAAAGCAATATAGATTATTCAAAATTGTCCCTAACATTTTTTCTATTAGTTCCATTTGTTATAACACTGTTATCATACACAAAGTTGAAAATAATAAATTGGTTTAATTCAATATATTTTAGGTTAGATAATAAAATATATTATATTATTTTAATTCTTGCATTAATTGGCCTTATTATTTCACTATTGATGTTTAAGCATATATTTTTATAAAAAGGAATGGAGATTGAAAATGAAAATAGCAATTGATGTGGATGGAGTATTAATAGATATGTGCTACTATCAACTTGAGATGGGTAGTAAATTTTTTTGGGACAAATACAAAATTGGAATAAGTAATCCAATGGGATATGAAATTAGCGATATTTTTTTAGTTGATCAAGAAAAAGATCTTGACTTTTGGTTAAATCATATCTTCGATTATGGGGTAAATTATCCAGCGAGGTTATTTGCTAAAGAAATAATAAAACAGCTGAAAAATGATGGTCATGAGATTGTTATTATGACCGCTCGTGGAGGTACAGAAGAAAATACTTTACCTAAAGATGAAATGCAAGAATTAGTGAAAAACTGGTTAAAGAAAAATGATATTTATTATGACGAAATAATGTTTACCGAAGAAGACAAGTTAAGTTATTGTTTAGACAATCAGATTGATCTTATTATTGAAGATAAACCTCGAAATATTTCGATGATCAGTACTACTATCCCAGTTATTTGTTACGATGCTCTATATAATCAAAATATAACCGGAAAAAACATACACCGAGTCTATACTTGGCAAGACATTTACATAAAAATAATAAATCTCCAAAAAAAACAAAAATAGAATAGAAACATGATATAATATATATATATATATAATTGAAGGGAAATGTTTTTATGAATGAAAATAATACTAAATTAAATGTAAAATTAAATGAAAAGGATGTAACAATCGATGTTTTGGATATTGTCCAATCAGAAGAGTATAATAAAGAATATATTGTTTATACTATCGATGGTATGCCAGAAGATCAAATTTTCATTTCTATTTTAAATGAAACGGAAGAAACATATACTTTAGATACTATTGAAGATGAAAATGAATTTAACTTTGTTAATGAATTATTATTAAATCAAACTTTAGATTTTGAAGAAGAGGAAAGTGAGTAACGTGCAAATTAATAATATTCAAGATTTAATTGATAAGATAAAGGAACTAAATCCAGATACTTATTTTTCTATTGGTAAAAAAGGTAACAGTGAAGTTATTTTGGCCAATTGTGATACTCGAAAAATAAAACTACCAGAAGGCTTTAAATTTAATTCAAGCCAAGAAATTACAAATGATCAAGGACTTTCTGTTAGAGCTTATGATAATAGACTTAATAATTCAATCATGGCTAAATATTCAAGAGAAATGGAAATTTTAAAAAGTGTTATCGCGGCTAATAATGTGCTTTTAGAGGATCCAAGCCTGAGTAATAATGCCGAGATAAGAAAAAAAATTCAATATAAAATTGATAAAGCTGCAAAGCTATTAGATATGTATGAAGGAAAGCAAATGCAAACATTCGGCAATCCTGATGCATATATTTTATTTGGTAAACAAAAAGCTTTAGAGAAAAGAAATGAAAAGATTGTCAAAAAAACTAATGAAATAAGAAATTTAGAAGGCAAAAAACAAATATTAAAAGCGCAAATGAGTGAAACGCTTTATTCAAAAATTATTTTTAAAAATCGTAAGAAGAGAATTGAAACAAAAATAAAAAGTTTAGAAAAAAAACAGGGTAAATTATTTGCCAAACAAAGAGCAGTTGTCAATGTAAATCTCATTAAGGAAATAAAAAAATATCAAAGACAAAGATACAGATTAGATAAACAACAGACTAAATTAAGTAAAATAG
>CAZSDG010000040.1:0-8571 GCA_964605575.1 uncultured Muribaculaceae bacterium
ACTTAAATGTAATGAAGTTTATTGAAATAATTAATGAACCTAAATATTTAGCAATTGGAGCAAGACATATCACAATTTCAACTTGTGGAATTGTCCCTAAAATTAAGGAGTTTAGTGACTTTCCTTTCCAAGTTAATTTAGCAATCAGTTTACATGCTCCTAATGATGAATTAAGAAATAAATTAATGAAAATTAATAAAGTTTATAATATTGATAAATTAATTGTCTCGATAAAAGACTATATCTTCAAAACTAATAGACGAGTTACTATAGAATATGTTATGATAGATAATGTAAATGATAGTGAAGCTCAAGCTAAAGAATTAGCTAAATTATTAAGAGGATTAAATGTTTATGTTAACTTAATTCCTTATAATGAAACGACTAATCTTTCATTTAAAAAATCAAAAAGAATTATGCAGTTTTATGATACTTTAAAGAAAGAAAAAATTAATGTAACCGTTCGTAAAGAATTTGGTGGTAATATTGATGCTGCATGTGGACAATTAAAAGCCAAAGAGGTGAAGTGAGTGAAAACATATTATTTAACTGACCCAGGTAAACTAAGAAGTCATAATGAAGATAGTGTAACAATTATCAAAAATTCATCAAATGAATATCTATTAATCGTGGCTGATGGGATGGGTGGACACCGCGCAGGCGAAGTGGCTTCATCATTAGCTGTTACTCATTTAGGAACAAGATTTTCTAAATTAGCTAGTGTTGGTGGTGAACAAGATGCTTTTAATTGGATTAAAGAAAATATTCAAGAAGTAAACAATAATATTATTAAATATTCCGAAGAAAGAGAAAACACTTCAGGAATGGGAACAACTGTTGTTTTAGCCCTGTTAACAAAGAATTTCTTAGTCTTTGGTAATATTGGTGATTCTTCAGGTTATGTCTTAAAAGATGGTAAGCTTCATAAAGTTACTAAAGATCATACCTTAGTTAATCTTTTAGTTGAAGCAGGTGACTTAACTGAAGAAGAAGCAGCTTTTCATCCGAAAAAGAATGTTCTAATGAAAGCTTTAGGTGCGAGTTCAAAGCAAGAAATAGATTTATTTAAAATCATTGATAAAGATATAGAAGGTATTTTACTATGTAGTGATGGTTTAACAACAATGTTAACTAAAGATCAAATTGAAAAGGTCTTAGTTGATGAAGCTTTATCAATTGAAGAAAAAGTCGAAAAATTAATCTTAAAGAGCAATGTCAGAGGGGGAACTGATAATATTTCAATCGCATACTTAGAAAAAGAAAGTGGTGAAACCCTATGATTATGAAGGGTCAAAAAATTAATGATCGCTATCAAATAATTAAAAATATTGGTGAAGGTGGAATGGCTAATGTTTATTTAGCTTATGATACTATTTTAGATCGTAATGTTGCGGTTAAAGTTTTAAGAGGAGATTTGGCAAGCGACGAAAAATTTGTTCGAAGATTTCAAAGAGAAGCTTTATCTGCCTCTAATCTTTCCCATCAAAATATAGTTGAAGTATATGACGTTGGTGAAGACGATGGCCAATATTATATTGTTATGGAATATATTGAAGGCAGACATTTAAAACAATTACTGAAAAAAAGAGAGAAATTAACTTTAACTGAAGTAGTAGATATTATGTTGCAAGTGACCGAAGGAATGGCTCAAGCTCATGATTCATATATTATTCACAGGGATATCAAACCCCAAAATATTATGATTTTAGAAAATGGGTTAGTAAAAGTAACTGATTTTGGAATTGCTACAGCCCTAAATGGTACTCAATTAACTCAAACTAATTCAGTAATGGGTTCAGTTCATTATTTACCTCCAGAACAAGCTGAAGGCAGAGGCGCAACTATTCGTAGTGATGTTTATTCAATGGGAATTTTAATGTATGAATTATTAACTGGTGAATTACCTTTTAAAGGGGATAACGCGGTAGAAATAGCTTTAAAACACTTAAAAGAACCGGTTCCAAATGTAAAAAGTATATTGCCAAATATCCCACAATCAGTAGAAAATGTCGTTATTAAAGCTACAGCTAAAAACCCTGATAATCGTTATGCTGATGCAAGAGAGATGTATGAAGATTTAAAAACTGTTTTAGATGAATCTAGAGCTAATGAAAAGCCTTATGTTTTACCATATCCAGAACTTGAAAATAAAAACAATTATAAAGAATCAGATGTTAAATTAGATCAAATTGATTATGGTGATGATGAAGATGATGATGTTATCGCTGTTCAAGTAACTGAACAAGATATTAAAAAACAAAATAAAACTTTAATTATTTTAGGTTTTGTCTTTACTGCTTTAGCTATTATCACAGCTGTATTAGTAATTTTATTACCCCAAATCACAAAACAAAAACCTTTAACAGTTCCTGATGTTTCTAAGTTAAGCGTTGTTGATGCTGAAAAGAAATTAATCGATGCTGGTTTTGCGATAGCTGATCAAACTCAAATTAAAGCTAGCGATACCATAGAGGAAGGTCTAGTTATTGAAACAAAGCCCAAAGCTGGTAGTGTTCGTAAAGAAGGAACAATTATTACTATTTATGAATCATCAGGAATTAACAGTTTAGTTTTAGAAGATTATAAAGGTAAAAATGTTATTGAAATTCGAACAACTTTAGAAAAACTTCATAAAATAAACGTAATAGTAGAGAAAAAAGATGTTGAAGAGGCAAGCAACTTATCAATTAATGATATTATTGATCAAGAACCGAAAGCTGGTTCAAAACTAAAAGAAGGGGACACTATCTATTTATATATTCCGAATATTACTGAGAAATATCCTGATTTCACTAAAGGTAATTACTCATTAGAAGATATTGAAGCCTTTGCTAAAAAATATGGATTAGAATTAAAAGTTAACTATGTAGAGTCGGTTGAATATGTTCCGGGATCGATTATGAGTCAAAGTAGACCAGAAGGAACTACAATTATTTCTGGAATTACTTTTACAATTACAATTGCCGAAGAAGTAAGTGTTGAGGACCCTGAACATATAGAAAATACTGATTAAGGAAATTATGCAAGCAAAAATAATAAAACAAATTTCTAATCAATACACTGTACTTGTTAACAAACAAGAAATTGTTTGTACCTCAAGAGGGTTATTTCGTAAAGAAAATATTACACCATTAGTAGGCGATAATGTTTTAATTGATGAAGAAAAAAAACAAATAATTGAAATATTACCCAGAGTCAATGAATTAGCAAGACCTATTGTTGCTAATGTTGATGCTGCTTTACTAATTATGAGTATAAAAAAACCAAATTTAAGTTTAAATTTATTAGATAAATTATTAGTAAATATAATTCACAATAAGATAACTCCGGTAATTTGTTTTACTAAACTTGATTTAATGCAAGAAGACTATTTACCCAAATATCAAGAACTAGTTAATTATTATGAAAGTATCGGTATTAAAGTTTTTAATAATCAAGAACTAGATTCAATCATCTCTTATTTAAAAAATAAAACAGTGGTTTTAACTGGCCAAACTGGAGCAGGAAAAACAACCTTATTAAATAAAATTGAACCAAGTCTTAATCTAGATACGAATGAAATATCTAAGGCACTTGGAAGAGGTAAACACACAACAAGACATACAGAAATTCACCAAGTCAAAGGTGTATATTTCATTGATACTCCGGGCTATTCTTATTTAGATTTAAGTAATTTAACTTTAGAAGACTACAAACGAGCATTCATTGAATTTAGTAATTATCCTTGTCCATTTAATAGCTGTAAGCATTTTAAAGAAGAAGACTGCGCAGTTAAAGAAGCAGTTTTAAATAATAAAATCTTAAAATCAAGATATGAAAACTATTTAAAATTTGGAGGTTTGCAATGAAAGTAGCCGTTTCCTTTATTACAAGTAACTATAAAGAAGCAGAAACAATTAAAAGAATTGAAGAAACTGATGCCAATTTCATTCACGTAGATTTAATGGATGGAAAATTTGTTTCTAATAAAAATTATACCTTTGGTGAAATTGTTAAATATTTAGCTAATTCTAAAAAAAAGTTAGATGTTCATTTAATGGTTACAAATCCAATTAAACATATTGAAGAGTATGCTACATTAAATACTGAGTATTTAACTTTTCACTATGAAGCTGTTACTGATCATGAGAATGTAATTGAAACCATAAAATCTTATGGTCTTAAAGTAGGAATGTCAATTAAACCAAGTACATCTGTAGAAAAAGTAAAACATTTATTATGTAAATTAGATCAAGTACTAGTAATGAGTGTCGAACCAGGCGCTGGTGGTCAAGAATTTATTTATGAAGTAATACCTAAACTCCAAGAACTTGATGCAGTTCGTAAAAACAATAATTGTCATTATATTATCAGTGTTGATGGAGGAATAAAAGAAGAAACAATGGAGTTATTAAAAGCTAATCATGTTGATATGATTGTTTCTGGTTCTTATATTTGTAAAAGTGATAACTATCAACAACAAATAGATAAATTAAGAAACGCTATCTAAGGATGTGGGTCATGGATAAAATAATTAAAGATATCCTCACTAAAATTGAAAACAATGGTTTTGAAGCCTATATAGTTGGAGGCTATGTCAGGGATTTATATTTAGATATAAAAAGTACTGATATAGATATTTCCACAAATGCTTTACCTAAAGATTTAATTAAAATCTTTAAACAAGGAATCTTAAGTAAAGAATCTTATGGTTCATTTAAAATTAAAAAAAATAACTATCAATTTGATATTACTACATATCGTAAAGAAGCAAAGTATGTTAATCGTAGACCAACAGAAGTTACTTATATTAATAATTTAATTGAAGATTTACAAAGAAGAGATTTTACTGTTAATAGTTTATGTATGAATTTAAAAGGTCAAATAATTGACCTTTTAGATGGAGTAAAAGATATTGAACAAAAACTAATTAGAACAATTGGTTCTCCTAAAGAAAAATTTAAAGAAGACCCGCTAAGAATCTTAAGAGCAGTTAGATTTAGTATTGTTTTAGATTTTAATCTTGAACAAGAAACAAATAAATGGTTAAAAAAACAAGCTAAGTTAGTTAAAACACTATCTTATGATCGCAAGAAAGAAGAATTAGAAAAAATATTCGTTTCCAAAAACTTTCTTAAAGGTTTAGAAATACTAAAAAAATATAATTTATTAAACCATTTAGAAATAAAGTATAAAAAAATTATTCCAGTTAATGACTTATGTGGAATTTGGGCTCAGATAGAAGTAAGTAATAAATATCCTTTTACTAAACAAGAGACAGAAAATATTAATATTATTAAAAAAATAATTAAATATGGTAAAATAGATAACACAACTTTATTTGATTATGGTTTATATTTAAATACAGTAGCCGGTAGTGTTTTAGGTTTAAAACAAGGTCTTATTTCTAAACAATACAGTGCTCTGCCAATTAAAAGTTTAAAAGATATCGATATAGAAACAAAAGAGATAATTAAACTATTAAATATAAAACCAAGTAATATCTTAAAAGAAATAATCAATGATTTAAAAAATAAAATCTTAAAATTAGAGTTAAAAAATGACCAAGTAGAGCTTGAAAAATATTTAGTGGGGAAGTGGAAAAATGACAAAAGGATTGTTAAACCAATTTAAATTTGTTTTAACAGAAAGCGAACTAAGAGAAATAAAGAGTTTGAATTTAAGTAATAATTCAATCTTTTTACTAATTTATTTCATCAATCAACAAAAACCACTTCTTGACTTAGACGAATTAAATAAGTTGCTTGCCTTCACTGAAGAAGAAGCAATGGATGCTTTAAATGATTTAATTAAAAATAATTTAATTGAGATTAAACCTCAAAAAAATATAAATGGAAAACTAGAAGACGTGATTAGTTTAAACCCATTTTATACTAATCTTGAACAAAAATTAAAAGAAAGTCATCAGGAAGCTCAAAGTGTTAAAATCTTTGAAATCTTTGAAAGTGAATTTGGGAGAACTCTAAGTCCAATGGAATATGAACTTATCAATGGTTGGCTTAGTACAGGTGTTGGTGAAGAATTATTAATTGCTGCTTTAAAAGAAGCAATATATAATGGTGTCAGAAATTTCCGTTATATAGATAAAATAATTTATGAATGGGGTAAAAAAGGTTTTAAATCTGTTAAAGATGTCGAAGAAAATTTAAGAAGAAATAAAAAAGAAGAAAATCAAGACTTATTTGATTATAATTGGTTAGATGATGACAAGTAATTATATAATGGAAAAATTAGATTTAATGATCGAAAATCCTAAATGTGAACTAAATTATGAAAAAGATTATGAACTTCTTTTTGCAACTATTCTAAGTGCTCAGGCAACAGATATAAGTGTTAATAAAGTAACAAGTGTATTATTTAAAAAATATGATTTAAATAGTTTAAGTAAGGCACCAATAACCGATATAGAAAATATTATTCGCTCAGTTGGAACATATAAAAGAAAAGCTAGTTATTTAAAAGAAGTTGCAAATATTTTAATTAATGAATATGAAGGAAAAGTTCCCAATAATCGAACTATCTTAGAAAGTTTTCCAGGAGTAGGAAGAAAAACAACTAATGTTGTCTTATCTAATCTTTTTAATGAACCTCTAATTGCAGTTGATACCCATGTCAATAGAGTTTCCAAAAGATTAGAAATAGCTAAAATGGAAGATGACTTATATACAGTTGAAAAAAAGTTAATGAAGTTTTTCCCTAAGGATAAATGGAGTAGACTTCATCACCAACTTGTTCTATTTGGTAGATATATATGTAAGAGCCAAAAACCTGATTGTATAAACTGTTTATTTAATGATAAATGTAAATATTCAAATATAAAGAAGAGTTAATTACAAAATTAACTTTTTTGTTGTTATATTTTCCTTTTATTGCTAAAATATATATATAAATTACTTGACAATTAGATAAATATCTATATACTAATAAAATAACAAGGCCAAATATGGTTTTAAGATAAATATAGGGGAGGTGGAAGTTAATGATCAAAAAAATACTTAATGTAGCATTTTGGGTCATTTTTTCTGTTGTGTTTGTCATCTGGGTAGTAGATTTTGTTTTAACACAAACTGGAAAAGATCCAATATTTTGTCTAAAAAAAGTAACTCATCAATATGAAGATGGCAAAGTAGATGAGTGTACTGGTCTTGGTTATAGAATCTATAACTATGATCGAAAATCATTACCAAAGGGTGTTGATTTTGCCCCGATATTCGTAAAAATGCGAATAAAATAAGAAAGGAAAGAAAAGTATGAGAAGAAATAAAAAGAAAATCATTGCAATATTATTATTTCTATTTATGAGTTTAATCATGTTTGCTGCAGCTAATCCTTCAGGTGAAATCGAAGGCCTATTAGATGCTAAGCCAACAATAAACTTAGATGATAATAATAAATATTCAATGGAAGTATTTGATGCTATTCCTAAATTCAATGCTAGTGCTAAAGATGCTGCTGGTAATGATTTAAAAGTAGATATCACATATAATATTGATAATGAAGTAATCGGTAAATATGAAGTTACATTTAAAACTGAAGATACAAACGGTAATGTAACTGAAGTTACTGAAGATTTTTTTGTTAGAGATACAACTCCACCAGTTATCACTTTAATTGGTAGGGCTCTAATTAAAAGATTACATGGTAAAGAAACCTATACTGATGAAAGAGCAAGAGTAACAGATAATTATGATCCAACAAGAATAATTAATGGAACCGTTTCTGGTGATCCATTTGCAGTTGGCTATTATTATCTACTTTATAATGCTCAAGACTCATCAGGAAATAGAGCAAGACAAGTAACTAGAACTATCAAGATGTTAGCACCAGGTGCTGATGAAGATGGCGATGGTTATACAAATGAAGAAGAATATAATGAAGGCACCGATTACGATGATCCAAATAGTCATCCAGATTGGAAATGGACTATTACATTTGATTCAGATGGTGGATCAACAGTTCCTAATTTAGTTGTTAATCATAATCAAACAGCAACTAAACCAACCAATCCAACAAAAGTAGGATATACATTTGTTAATTGGTTATTAGGTGATGCTCCATTTGACTTTAATACAAAAATCAAACAAAATTATACTTTAAAAGCAACTTGGACTGAAAATACAGATACAAAATATAAAGTAAATCACTATCTTGAAAATATTTCAGATTCTAATTATACATTATTAGAAACAGAAGATAAAACAGGAACAACAGGCCAAACTACAGCAACCTTAGCAAAAACAATCATTGGATTTACTCCACTTGCAATAACTGAAAAATCAATCAATGCTGATGGTTCAACAGTTATTAATGTTTACTACAATAGAAACTTACATAAAGTTACATATAAGATTACTGGCATAATAGATCCAAATAATACCTATAATGTAACTGATAATGTAAAATTTGGTGCAACATTAACAGAGTTAGCTAAACCAACAAAAGCTGGTTATAAATTTAATGGCTGGTTAGGATTTGTTCCAACAATGCCAAATAACAACGTAGAAATAACAGGAAGCTATGAAATAGATGCAACACAATTTGTAAAAGTAACATTTGCTAAAGGAGATCATG
>CAZSDG010000041.1:0-8391 GCA_964605575.1 uncultured Muribaculaceae bacterium
ATGTAATTATTTATCCAGAAGGTTATTGGAATCTTGCTGATGATGGTCAAAAAGATGAAAAACATTTAGCTGATGATCATAATTCTGAGAGCTGGTTAATTCAAGATTTTAATATTGGTGGTTTTAAGTTAGCTCAAGAAACTGGAGCTTTAGTTGTTCCCAGTGTTTTGCACTACGATGCTTTTGGTAAAAAAATTTGTGTTGGCAGTAGATTAGCTCCAGTTCAAGTTACTAGAAAAGATGATATTTTCGCTAAAAAAGATGAAGTAGTTCAAATGTTTATTGATGAAAAATATCGTTTAATGGAAAAGTATTCAACATATGACCGCGAAATTCTAGAAACAGAGAAGTCGTTAAAAGAACAATGGGAAGAATTAAAAGAATATTTTATTCGTTCTTGTGATATAGAAAGTACTGGCTATAAACTTGATTTAGCCGATGAAAAGAAAATTGGTAAAGCTAAAGTTGTCAAGGGAGTAACAACTAATGAAGAAGCATTTGCACATTTGGAAACTTTGCATTATAATGAAGATAATGCATGGCTTTTAAGAAAAACATATGGAGGCCGCAGACAATAATAGTTTGAGGTGGTTAATATATATAATATATATATTCCGTTATGTAGTTTGTTACTAAATGTCTTTTTAATCGCATTATATATTATCAAAACATCTAAGATAAAAAAAGAAAATAATTATTATTTTGGGATGATTATTGATACATTTTTTATGACTGTATTTTGTATTGTTGCTGTTTATCTTTTATATGTTGGCCAAGAAAATCCAGAAATGATAAAAATTATTAAACTTTCTAATAAACTAGAATGTTTTTTCATTGTTAATTTTTTTAGTAACTTGATGATGTATACAATTTATTCTTGTGGTTTACAAAAGAAAAGTACCTTTAAAATATATTTAGCTTTTAACATTCTTGCTCTAATAACTTTAATAATTGCTCCTGTAGATTTAAATGTTACTAATGATTTAAATTATATGGTTACAGTTGGTTTAGGGGTAGATATTACGACAATTTTATCAGGAATAATTGTAGTATTAACATTTATCATCGCAATTAGATTTAGAAAATTGTTAGAGGGAAGAGTCTTACCAATTGTATTATTATTAATATTTATCGTCTTAATAATATTTGTTAGATCGATAATTCCAGAAGTTATTATTTTAGAGTTCTTAGCGACTTTTGCAACGATGATTATGTATCATACAATTGAAAATCCAGATATTAAAATGATTGCTAGCTTAAATATAGCAAGGAGTGAAGCTGAAAGAGCAAATCTGGCAAAAAGTGATTTCCTAGCGAATATGTCTCATGAAATAAGAACACCCTTAACTGCAATTACAGGGTTTTCACATGCTATATTAAATTATGAATCATTGCCGCCTAAAGTAGTTGATTATGCTAAAGATATTGTTAAATCATCGGATACACTTTTAGAAATAGTTGGGGGAGTTTTAGATGTATCTAAAATAGAATCAAATAAAATGGAGATAGTTGAAGTTTTATATAATCCAAGAGAAGAATTTGAAAGTCTAGCAAAGCTTGCTAAATCAAGGATTGGGGAAAAACCGATAATATTTAATTACAAAATAGCAGAAGATGTTCCCTATAAATTATATGGAGATAAGGTTAACATTAAAAAGATTGTTACTAATCTTTTAACTAATGCAGTTAAGTATACAGCTAAAGGTCAAATATTTTTCAATGTTAAATGTATAAATCAAAATGATGTTTCTTATCTTATCATCAGTGTTCAAGATACAGGAATGGGAATTAAAGAAGAAAGCATTTCAAAATTGTTTACGAAGTTTGAAAGATTAGAAATAGAAAAAAATACAACAACAGAAGGAACTGGTCTTGGTTTAGCAATAACTAAAAAGTTAGTTGAATTAATGCATGGTAAAATCAATGTTAAGAGTCAGTATGGAGTAGGATCAATTTTTATGACTCAAATACCCCAAAGAATAGCGATGATGTCTAAACCGTTAACTGATACTCAACTATTATCCACTCTAGAAATAAAGAAGAAAAAAGCAGCAGAAGAAGCCAATATTAATGGGCAAAGAATTTTAATAGTTGATGATAATGCCCTAAATATTAAAGTAGCTAAGATTGCTTTACAAAACTTTAATTTAGTATTAGATGATGTTTCTGGTGGTGAAGAATGCTTATCAAAAGTTAGTTCTGGTGAAAAATATGATTTAATTTTAATGGACATAATGATGCCGGGAATGAGTGGTGAGGAAACCTTATCAAAATTAAAAGAAATACCTAACTTTAATGTTCCAGTTATCGCTTTAACAGCTGATGCAGTATCAGGAGCTAAAGAAAAATATTTAGCATTGGGATTTACAAGTTATATATCTAAACCATTTTCTCCTGATGATATAAAAGCTGAATTAGTTGAAATATTTAAAGTTTAAGAAGTTATTTAACTTCTTTTTAATTGCAATAAACTCTTTAATAGAGTATCATTATAATAGGTGAGAATTAATGAATAATAGGGGACAGGCACTAGTGGAATACTTACTAATAATCATAATCATTAGTACAATTGCTATTACTGTAATTGGTTTTTTTGCTGGTCAAATTCGTGATTCTGTTACGGAAATTTCTTGTTATTTAACCAATGGAGAATACATCGCTGGTGAAAAACCTGGTGAAGGTAAGTGTGAAAAATGAAAAGAAATGGCCAAGCTTTAGTTGAGTTTATAATTATTTTACCAGTTTTAGTTTTCATTTTACTTGCAATCATAGATTTTGGCATAATATTTTCTAAAAACAATAGTTTAGAAAATAAGGCAAATCAAGTTGTCAATAATTTTGAAAAATCAGTTTCTTTTGAATTACTTGAACAAAAACTAAAAGAAGATAATAAAAACATTAAATTATCAATTACTAATGAAGAAAATAAATATGTAAATATTACTATAACTGAAGAGTATAAAACAATGACACCAGGTCTTAATTTAATTTTAGGTAGTCCTTATCTAATCGAGGTTAAAAGAGTGATCTATTATGAATAATAAAGGTCAAACATTAGTCTTATTTGTTGTACTAATTCCCATATTTATTTTAATATTAGCTCTAGTAGTTGATAATGGTCTAATAATGAATACTAAAAATAAATTACTTAATAAGAGTGAAATGATTATTAAAAATGTTTATCCTAAATTAGATACTGATAATTATGAAAAACTAATTAAAGATTTATATATAAAAAATGAAATTAAGTATGATGATTTAATAGTAAATTACTCAAATAATAAATTAACAATAACAATTAAGACTAGTCTTAAAAGTGTTTTTGGTAAGTTTATTGGTCAAGATAAATATGACTTAGAAATAAGTTTGACGGCAATCAAGCAAAATGATAAAATTATAATAGAAAAAGGGTAGAGAAATGGCGAATAAGAAGGGTAAAACAATTTGTATCTTCTCAGCTAAAGGTGGGGTTGGTAAAACAATTCTAACCACCAACTTAGCTGGAATATGTGAAAAGTTAAAAAGAAAGACTTTAATAATTGATCTTGACCTAACTGGTGGAGGTCTTTCTGTTGCCTTAAATCGATTTAACCAAAGAACTATTTATAACTTAATTGATGATTTAAGTAATAATCGTCGGAAAGATTACCTTGAATATGTAACTAAATATGATGAATATATCGATATCTTAGCAAGCCCCAGAGATCCAAGACAAGGTAATAAAATTGATGCATTCTTCATTGATAATATAATTGAACAGGCATCTTATTTATATGATGTAGTCTTAATTGATATGAGTCATGTTATTAATGATGTTAATTTAGTTACTTTAGATAAGGTAGATAAAATCTTGTTTTTAATGACTAATGATCCATTAGAACTAAAAAATATGAAATCGATTATGAGTATATTTAGAGATTTAAATATCGATAAATATAAAGTTATTTTAAATAATAGCAGGGATACTAATAAAAATTATTTTAGTTTATTTGATATTAAAAATATTATTAAAGCTAATATTGATTATACAATAAGTCCAAAATTTCATATTAAGAATATTGATTCATATATTATGAATGGGCAAATAGTAACCCTTCATCCAAGATGTGCTTCAATATTTGCGAAAGATTATTTAACGATGTCAACAATGATGATTGATATTTTAGGTGAAGGGTTGGTGGCTAAAAAATGAAAAACAAATCCTTAACTGAAGCTTTTGATGTCAAAAAGACTAAATCAATTATTACTGGTATAAGTGACTATGAAATATTTCCGGATAAATCTTTATTAGAAGATTTAAGAACTAAAATCATTGAAAATATTATTGATAAAGAAATACCGAAAGGTAAGGATATTCAAGAATTTGTTAATGAAGTCATTGATGCTTCACTAGAAGGTTATGACTTAACGAATTTAGAAAGAAGTCATATTTTCAACTTGATTGATGATGAAATAAATGGCTATGGTCCGATTAGTCAATTACTTTTAGATAAAAATATTACTGAAATAATGGTTAATGGTCCTGAGGAAGTCTATATTGAAATTGATGGAAAATTAATTAAAGATGATAGTGTTTCTTTTATTAATGATGAACATATTATTAGAACAGTCCAAAGATTAATTCAACCACTTGGTAGAACGATTGATGCAAATAACCCGATGGTTGATTCAAGATTAGAAAATGGGGCAAGAATTAATGCGATTATTCCTCCATTATCGGTAACTGGACCAGTTGTTACAATTCGAAAATTTAAAGCTAATATGTCTTTTGTTGAAGATTTAATTAGACAAGGTACTCTTACTTCGGAAATGGCTAATTTTTTAGAATGTGCAGTTCGTGGTAAATTAAATATAGTAATTGCTGGAGGTACTGGCAGTGGTAAGACAACTCTTTTAAATGTTTTAAGTGGTTTTATTCCTCAAGATGAGAGAATTATCACAATTGAAGATGCAGCTGAATTAAAGCTAGAACATGAACATTTAATCTCGTTAGAAACAAGAACAACTAATTATGAAAAAGAAGGCGAAGTAACAATTCGTGATTTGGTGAGAAATGCCTTAAGAATGCGTCCTGATCGAATCGTTGTTGGTGAAGTTCGTGGCCAAGAAGCATTTGATATGATGCAAGCTATGAACACTGGTCATGAAGGCTCTTTAACAACTTTGCATGCCAATAGTGGGAGTGATGCTTTAAATCGCCTTGAAACTATGATCTTAATGAATAACATGGAACTACCAATTAAAGCAATCAGAGAATATATAATAAGTGCGATTGATATGGTGATAAATATTGAAAGACTAAGTGATGGTAAAAGAAAAGTAACTAGTATTAGTGAAATAGCTGGGACAGAAAACGATAAAATAATTTTAAGAGAAATATTTTCTTTTGAACAAAGAGGTTTAACTAATACCGGAGAGGTTAATGGAATATTTATTAAACAAAATTTTATTCCAGAAGTAGCAAGAAAGATACTGGCTAAAGGAGTAGTCCAAATCAAAGAAATATATTAGGGAGGTAGCTATGAACTATGAGATTTTATTAATTCAAATAGTTATTGGGATATTAGTTGGTTTAGTCTTAATTAAACTTTATCAAACTAAAAGAAGTATCTCTTATGAAAAAAGGCTTGGTATGTACAGTATTAATTCAGTCTTAGATAATGAACTTTCATTTTTTGATCAAGTTTATTTGTTTTTCTATGGCTTAATAAAAAGTTTTTCTAAAATCCTTAATAAATTTAAAGGTCAAAAAATTAAATCGCGTAAATATCAAAAATATATAACTTATGTAAAAAAAGATGAATATGAACCAATTGATTTATTAACAATTAAATATTTAATAACAATTCTTTCATTAATAATTAGTCTTATTTTTTCTTTGACTAGATATGGTAATTTAAACTATTTATTAATAATTTCTTCCTTATTATTATATTATTTATTAGATATTATTTTATATATAAACTTTAAAAGAAAAAAACATTCTATTGCTGAGGACCTTTTAAAAGCTATTATGATTATGAATAATGCTTTTAAAACTGGGAGAAATATTGTTCAAGCAATTGAAACAGTAACAACTGAATTAACTGGTCCGATTGCAGATGAATTTAAAAAGATTTTAGTTGATCTTAAATATGGCTTAAGTTACGATGTCGCCTTTAAAAGGTTTTATCAAAGAGTTAAGATAGATGACGCTAGGTATATCGCGACTAGTTTAATTTTAGTTAATAAAACTGGTGGCAGTATTAAAAATATATTTAAAAACATTGAGAATACTATTATGACTAGGAAAAAGTTAGAAAATGAATTAAAATCTTTAACCAGCGCGGCAAGAATGATGGCAAAAATATTGATTATATTGCCAATAATTATGGTGATAATTATTTTATTATTAAATAATAATTATTTTAAACCATTTTTCAATAATCCAGTGGGGATTTTATTTCTTTTTATTGCTTTAATCTTATTTGTTAGTTATATAGTTATAGTTAGAAAAATATTGAGGGTTAAAATCAAATGAAGAATGATAAGAGTTTAACAAATAAAATTTATATGACTAAGACTATTAAGAAGATTAATCAGAAAATCAAATTACTTGGTTTAAGTAACAAAGTAAAACTAAAGAGATTTTTAACGTTAAGATTAATAGTTTGTTTTGTAGTTTTAATTGGGCCAATTTTCATGCCTTATGGAGTGTTTTATGGACCGATTTTAGCAGTAATATTTTGGTATGGTTATGAATACTTAGAGTTTGATTTAGCAATTAAAAACAGAGAAAAAAGACTTAATGAACAAGCTCCTTTCTTTTTCGAAGTATTGATTATGACTTTAGAAAGTGGGAGAAATTTAGAAAATGCCTTAGTCTTAACTGCAGATAATATTCGTAATGAACTAGGGTTAGAATTTAAAAAATCATTATCAGAAATAAAAGTAGGTAAAAATCTAACTGAAGTTTTAACTTCTTTAAAAGATAAAATACCTAGTGATATTATTAATAATATTATATTAAATATGATTCAAGCCCATAACTTTGGAACAAGCATTACTGATTCAATTAGAATTCAATTAGACTATATAAGAGAAGAAAGAATTCTAGAAACTAAATCTAATTTAAATAAATTACCAATGAAGGTAAGTATTATTTCAGTTCTTATCTTAATACCTTTAACTCTAATAATTATTTTAGTTCCAGTATTTTTAAATATTTCAAAAAATAATAACAATCAAAATCAAATATCATCTAGTAATAGATGATATTTTTGTAAATATAATGTAACATATTATGTAAATAACTTATTAGACTTAAATTTATGATAAAATATATATAGAAATGATGAGATTATGGCTAATGTTTCAATAGATTTTACATATCAAGATGAACTTGATTTTTTTCGCCAAAAAGCAACAAATCAAAGGGTTAATTCTTATAATGTGGATGGTAAATTTCATAAAGAAGTAACTAACGAGACAGCTAGAAGTAATTTCAACCTTTATTGTGAACTTAGATGCACTTTGGAATTTAGACGTAATGGTGGACTTGATATTAGCGATACAGAAGCAAAAACAATTATTCTTTCGCTTTATCCTCCGGAATTTTATCTTAAATCTCAAGTGATTGACAATGTAGAATACTTTCTACTTGTGACTGGCGAAGTTTTAACAAAACAAGAGTGTTTAGCAAAATACAATAACTTTATGACGCCTGAAGAAAAAAACAGATTTCTTTTTTTATCTTTTGTTTACAAACAACTGTTTGTATGTTATTCTTGTTTTAGGATGTGATAATATGTATGCATATATTAAAGGAATAATTAAGGAAGTTAGTTCTAATCATATTGTAATTGATAATCAAGGAATAGGTTATTTAGTTTATGTAGCTAATCCTTATGTATATCACTTAGATGATGAAGTAACTGTTTATTTATATAGTCATATAAGGGAAGATGCCTATACTTTATATGGTTTTAAGAGTTTAGAAGAAAAAGAATTGTTTTTAAAATTAATTAATGTTAAAGGAGTAGGCCCAAAAATTGCTTTGCCGATGTTAGCAACTGGTTCAGTAACTGGAATAGCTGATGCGATTGATCGGGAAAATATTTTATATTTAACTAAGTTTCCGAAGATTGGAGAAAAATTAGCAAGACAAATTATTTTAGATTTAAAAGGTAAATTAGTAAAAAGTATCGATCTTAAAACGCATAATTATGATGAATTAATTAGTGTTTTAGAAAACTTAGGGTATAAGACTGCTGATATTAAAAAAGTTATTGCCCATGTTGATCCAAATGTAGATATAGAAACTCAAGTAAAAGAAGCATTAAAATTATTATTAAAATAAGGAGAGAAAATGAGTAGAATTATTGATGGTGAAAAAGAAATAAGTGATGAATT
>CAZSDG010000042.1:0-8228 GCA_964605575.1 uncultured Muribaculaceae bacterium
GCTAGAGAAAACAATCTAAAAAATATTGATATTGAAATACCAAAAAATAAATTAGTTGTTATGACTGGTGTTAGTGGATCTGGTAAAAGCAGTTTAGCTTTTGATACTATATATGCCGAAGGTCAAAGAAGATATGTTGAAAGTCTAAGTGCCTACGCTAGGCAATTTTTAGGTGGTACGGAAAAACCAGATGTAGATTCAATAGAAGGATTGAGTCCAAGTATTGCTATTGATCAAAAATCAACTAATAAGAATCCCAGAAGTACAGTTGGGACAGTAACAGAAATTTATGACTATTTAAGGTTACTATTTTCAAGAATTGGCATTCCACATTGCCCGACTCATAAAATACCAATCAAGAGCCAAAGCATTGAAGAAATGACTAATAAAATTCTAACCTTTGATGAAGGAACTAAATTAGAAATATTAGCGCCAATAGTTCGTGGTGAAAAAGGCACTCATAAAGAGTTATTTATAGATTTAAGAAAAAAAGGTTTTACTAGGGTTAGAGTAAATGGTGAGATAAAAGATTTAGGTGAAGATATTCAATTAGAAAAAAATATTAAAGATAATATTGAGGTAGTAATTGATCGTTTAGTTTTAAAGAAAACCGATCGTAGTCGTTTATTTGAGGCAATTGAAAATGCAACAATTTTAGCAGATGGCAAAGTAATAATAAATATCCTTGGTCAAGAAGAAATAATGATGAGTGAAAAATATGCATGTATGAAATGTAATTTTTCATTACCTAGTTTAGAACCAAGAATGTTTTCTTTTAATGCACCATACGGTGCTTGCCCAGAATGTAAAGGATTAGGTGTTAAGTCTAAAATAAATATTAACTTGCTTATTCCCGATCGTAATAAATCCATTTTAGAAGGAGGAATCCTTTCATTTAATCCTGAACAAAATACAAATATGACTGCTTTAGAAACTGTTTGTAAACACTATAATATTGATATTACAAAAAAAATTAAGAATTTAACTGAGAAAGAATTAAATATAATCTTATATGGAACTGATGAGCAATTGAAATTTAAATATATTTCTAATAAGGGTGATGTTAGATATCAAACAAGTAATTATGAAGGAATAATTAATAATTTAGAAAGAAGATATATTGAAACTCAAAGTGGTTGGATTAGAGACTGGATTGAAGGCTACATGATGGAAATGGAATGTGATGTTTGTCACGGTTCAAGACTTAAAGAAGATGTTTTATCGGTCTTAATTAATAAAAAGAATATTTATGAATTAACACTAATGAGTATTAAAGATATTATTAATTTTTTAAATAATTTAACTTTAACAGAAGAAGAAAAAGGAATATCTAATCTCTTATTAAAAGAAATACTAAGCCGTTTAGATTTTCTTGATAATGTTGGTTTAGGGTATTTATCATTAGCAAGAAATGCTGGAACGCTATCTGGTGGCGAAAGTCAAAGAATTAGATTAGCTACGCAAATTGGTAGTAAACTATCTGGCGTTTTATATGTTTTAGATGAACCAAGTATAGGTCTTCACCAAAGAGATAACGATAAATTAATTCAATCATTAAAAGAAATGCGTGACTTGGGTAATACATTAATTGTTGTTGAACATGATCATGATACGATGTTAGCTTCGGATTATTTAATCGATATTGGACCAGTTGCTGGTAAAAATGGCGGTTATATTGTCGCGGCTGGCACCCCAGAAGAAGTAATGAAAAACGAAAACAGTTTAACTGGTCAATATTTAGCTAATAAATTGAAAATAGATGTTCCTAAAGTAAGAAGAAAAGGTAATGGCAAATCAATAAAAATTAAAGGTGCAAAAGAAAATAATTTAAAAAATATAGATGTGGAATTTCCTAAAGGAAAGTTTATTTGTGTTACTGGCGTAAGTGGTTCTGGTAAGAGTTCTCTTGTTAATGAAATTCTATATAAAGCCTTGATGAAAAGTGTGTATAATTCGAAATTTGAAGTGGGAAAACATAGTAAAATAACGGGTATTGAAGATGTCGATAAAATTGTATTGATTAGTCAAGATCCAATTGGCAGAACACCAAGAAGTAATCCGGCTACATATGTTGGAGTATTTGATGAAATAAGGGATGTATTTGTTAATACAAAAGAAGCGAAGATTCGCGGTTATAAAAAAGGAAGGTTTAGTTTTAATGTCAAAGGTGGTAGATGTGAAGCTTGTTGGGGTGATGGAGTAAAGAAAATTGAAATGCATTTTCTTCCTGATGTTTATGTGCCATGTGATGTTTGTGGTGGTGAGAAATATAATAAAGAAACACTAGATATTAAATTTAAAGAAAAAAATATTGCTGATGTATTAAAGATGCGAGTAGAAGAAGCAATAGAATTTTTTGAAAATATTCCGAGAATAAAATATGAGTTGCAGATTATGATGGATGTAGGTCTCTCGTACATCGAACTTGGCCAAAGTGCACCAACATTATCCGGTGGTGAGGCGGGTCGAGTAAAACTTGCTAAAGAACTACAAAAGAAGCCAACTGGAAAGAGTGTTTTCATTTTAGATGAACCAACAACAGGGTTACATACTGATGATATTAAGAGATTATTAGTAATATTAAATCGTATAGTTGATAATGGTGATACTGTAATTGTTATTGAGCATAATTTAGATGTAATAAAAGTTGCTGATCATATTATTGATTTAGGTCCGGAAGGCGGCGACGGTGGCGGCGAATTAATTGCTGTTGGTACGCCAGAAGAAATAATAAAATGTAAAAATTCATATACTGGACAATTTTTAAAAAATGTTTTATAGTAACACTTATATTTAAGAAAGGGAGTTATTATGTCAAATAATGAAAAGAAAATATATGCAATTATTTTTTGGCAAAATAGAGCATACATAGAAGAAATAAAGAGTTTTGAAAAAAACATTGGGCCAGCTAATACTATGGGCTATGAAACAAACGCGATTGATCAAACATGGAAAATGACAACATCTGATGATATAACTATTTATGTTAATATTCGCAATACGATTATTTTTGAGGGGGAAAATGCTAAAAAAAGAGCGGTTGCCACTTTTGAAAGATTATTACTTGGCATAAATCACGATAAGAGAGAATCATCGTATATGCTTAAAATATAATAGTAAAGAACTTAATTGTTCTTTATTTTATTTTCTAAACCAAATATTGTATAATAACAATACAAGGAGGAAAATAAATGAATAAAAGAATAATTGATACAAAAATATTTAAAGTGCTGTCGTATATTATTATTTTTTGGATAATCGGTTTATTTAGTCCATATATTAACGAGAAAGAGGTTAAATTTCATGTTGGTCAAGGAATGATTTTGACTGTATTTATTATAATGTTTGCAACTATTATAATGATAATTAATCGCTTTGTGGTCGCTAATATATTTGTTAATAAAATATTAATCGGCAGCGGTACATCGGGAAAGTATATGATTAATCAAACAGGAGTCGCGATTGCTTCTGGACTTAGATTACTAGTTGTTATAACGTATATAGTTTTTGCCATTATCGGAATATTAAATGTCTTAAAAAACAAAGATAAATTTTTACCAATTATTGGCAGATATTCATTTATTAATAAAATTAGGAAATGAAAAAAGATAAAAGAAATAAAAGATTAATACTATTAATTGGTTTTTTTTCAATCATATTGATTACTTGTATTGTGTTATTATTAGTGGAAATTAATAAACCTAATCAACAAATAAAATACTCACAGGAAACAAAATTATTTTTAGAAGAAAATAATTTGTGGTTAGAAACTGAAAAATTAAAATATTCAAAAACATTAGAAACAATTATTGAAAAAAAATATTTTAACAAAAAATACTTTAATGAATATTATGAAATAGACTATGTTGATTATGAAAACTTTCCTCACGATGTTTCTAAGTTATTAGAAAAAAACTATACACCCGAAGAGATTAATTATTTAATTAAGGAGTATGACAAAAAAACTATTTCACAAGTTATTTCTGTTTCTAAATTTGATTTATCATACTTAAAAACAACTGGTTTTAATTTTGATCTATTAGAAAGATATATCAACTATCAAAAAAGTAAAAATATCAGTATTGAAGACACAGTTAAATCTGTGAATAATAATTTAGATGTTAGCGATAAGCCAAAAGAGTATGATAGTGATAACTTTTATAAAAATATTCGATCAGCAATTGCTCCAGATAGTATAACAACACTTGTTAATAAAGAATATGCTTTAGCAAAAGATTTTGTTCCCAAAGACTTAGTTAATTTTGAGTCTAAACTTATTAGTAAAAGAGTTGTAGAACCGTTAAAAGATATGTTTGCCGCTGCTAAAAAAGATGGCTATCATCTTTGTACGATTAGCTCATATCGAAGCTATAACACACAAGCTTCATTATTTAACGGTTATATTAAAAGAGATGGTCGTGCTCACGCGGAAAGATATTCAGCAAGACCTGGGCACTCTGAACATCAACTAGGATTAGTAACAGACCTTTGTACAACAAATGGCAAAAGAATAACTGCCGAATCCCCGGTCTATCCTTGGTTATTTGAAAATGCTCATAAATATGGATTTATTATTCGTTATCCAAAAGGAAAAACTGGAATAACTGGTTATAATTTTGAACCATGGCATGTTAGATACATTGGTATAGACCATGCGACTAAAGTTAAAGAATTAGATATTACGTATGATGAATATTATGATATTTATATAAAGGAGAGATAGTTTGAAATATTATTGTATTGGAATTAAAGGAGCAGGAATGAGCACTTTAGCTTGTATTCTACATGATTTGGGCAATACAGTTTCTGGTTATGATGATTCAAAAGAAAAAAAGTTTACTGAAGAAGGTTTAAATAAACGAGGAATAAAAATATTTAATGAACCGCACGAGTTAGCAAAAGATACAATCGTTACTTATTCTAGAGCTTTTAAGGAAGATCATCCTGAAATCATAAGAGTAAAAAAACTGGGTTTAAAAGTTGCGGAATATAACAAGTTAATTGGTAAATTAACCAAGAAATTTAATACGATTGGCGTTAGTGGTACTCACGGTAAAACAACAACTAGTTTTATGCTAACAGAAGTATTTGAAAAAACAGTTGGTTGTAATTACTTTGTTGGAGATGGTACTGGCTTTGCAAACCCTGAAAATGAAAACTTTATTTTAGAAGCAGATGAATTTAACAAACATTTTTTAGCTTATCACCCTACAACTGCTGTTATTACAAATATTGAATTAGACCATGTTGAAAGTTATGATGGTCTAAAAGATATTATTAGATCATTTAGAACATATGGTAATCGAGCTAAAAAAATAATTGCTTGTGGTGATGATAAAAACATTAGAAGTATTAAGTTTAAAACAAGACCAGAATATTATGGATTTAAAAGTAACAATCATTTGATTGCCAGGAATATTATTTTAGGTGAAGAAGGTAGTTCTTTTGATGTTTATTATAAAGGCGAGTACTACGACCATTATGATTTAAAAATATATGGTGAGCATATGATATTAAATGCTTTAGCAACCATTCTTGTTTCAATGAAATATAATGTTAATAAAAAAGATATTAAAAAATCATTAGAAAGTTATAAAGGAGCTAAGAGAAGATTTAAAGAAGAAAAAATCAATAATAAAATTATTATTGATGACTATGCCCATCATCCAACAGAGATAACCGCGACGATTAAAGCGGCAAAACAGAAATATCCAAATAAGGAAGTAATAGCAATTTTTCTCCCAAATACTTACTCAAGAACAGAAGCTTTATTAGATGATTTTGTTGATTCATTGAACACGGCTGATAAGGCATATATTATGGATATATATTCTGATCGTGAAAAACAAAGCGATTATCCAAATGTTAGTTCAGATTCACTAATTAAGAGAGTTCCAAATGCTGAAAAAATAGAAATTAAATCAGTAAAAAAATTATTGAATCATAGTTCAGCAGTATATTGTTTTATGAGTTGTACAAGTATATATATTATAATGAATAAGTTCAAAGATATTCTCAGAGACAAATAAAAAAGACCAACAGGTCTTTTTATTTGCTAAATATTATTAATTAAAAACGAATTCAAAGGCATAAACACCTAAGTTATCAATTTTATAAACATATTTACAAGGCTTACCGTTAAAATAATAATTTCTACCAAGCTCTGCTTCTGTAGCTATTGAATTATTATAAAATGAATATCCTTCTTTAGGTTTTAAAAACAGAGTAATTGCATAAGTATTATCGCCACTAAACCATTTATTATCATCGGTTGAAAAACCTAAATGATTTAAATTATTGCCATCGTATGTACTCCAATAAACAAAAACGGTAGTTGATTCTTCTTCAGTAACTGGGTTAAAAAAATTAAATGGTAAGTCTGATTTTATTTTAGATGAGCGGTAATAGGGTTTTCCAGCTTTTGGTTTTTCAAAGTCAATTAATTTAATGTCCATATTAGTTATTAGTTTATTTTCATCTGTAAAGTTGACCACATTATTAATTTTTTCTTTGTTATTGTTACTAGGTTCTTTTTCTATATTATTTTTACAAGCGCTGGATAATAAAAAAATTGTAAATATTGTTAAAGATATAAGAATTTTTTTCATAATTATACTCCTCTATAATAATATTATATAATTAATACCCAATATTATCAACAATTTGTGTTTGAATATAATTAATTTTTAAAGTATACTTAATGGCAAGGAAGTGTTTAAGATGAGAAAATTTACAGAACAAGAAACAATTAGGAGAGAAAAAAAAGATTATTTACTTGAATTAGGAATAGATCCTTTCGGAAGTAAGTTTGAGATAAATTCTGATTCAAAAAAAATAAAAGAAAATTTTGGTGAGAAGACCGCAGAAGAACTTGCAGATTTAAATGAAGAAGTTATAATAGCTGGTCGCATTATGACAAAAAGAGGTAAAGGTAAAGCAGGATTCTTTAATTTGCAAGATAAATTTGGTCAAATTCAAATATATATTAAAGTTGATAATGTCTTAGAACAAGACTTTGAGTTATATGATAAATCAGATATTGGAGATATTGTTGGGATAAATGGAACAGTTATGAGAACTCATATGGGTGAATTAAGTGTTAAAGCAACAAAATTTACACATTTAACAAAGGCATTAAGACCATTACCGGAAAAATATCACGGGTTAACTGATGTTGAAGAAAGATTCCGCCGTCGTTATGTTGATTTAATTATGAATGAAGAAGCAAAAAAAATTGCTTTTATGAGGCCAAAAATAATTCGTTCAATTCAAAACTTTTTAGATTCTCGTGGCTATGTGGAAGTTGAAACTCCAATTTTAGGCACGATTTTAGGTGGTGCGAATGCTAGACCATTCGTTACTCATCATAATACTTTAGATATTCCAATGTATTTAAGAATCGCTACTGAACTTAATTTAAAAAGATTAATTGTTGGGGGAATGGATGCAGTTTATGAAATAGGTCGTTTGTTTAGAAATGAAGGTATGGATAAGAGTCATAATCCTGAGTTTACAACGATCGAATTATATAAAGCTTATTCTGACTTAGACGATATGATGGAAATAACTGAAGAAATAATTAGCCATGCTGCAATTGAGGCGGCAGATACTTATGATTTTGTTTATAATGACCAAAATATTTCGTTGAAGGCTCCTTATAGAAGAAGAAGAATGACAGATATAATTAAAGAAGAAACTGGAATAGATTTTGCTAGTGATATGACTGTTGAAGAGGCAACTAAATTGGCTAAAGAGCACGATATAGTTATTGAAAAGCACTTTGAATATGGACATATAGTTAATGCATTTTTCGAAAAATATGGTGAAGAAAAAATAGTTGAGCCAACATTTGTTATCGGTCATCCGATTGAAATTAGTCCATTAGCAAAAAAAGATAAAAAAGATCCAAGATTTACTGAGAGATTTGAATTATTCATCTGTGGTAAAGAATTTGCCAATGCCTTTACAGAATTAAATGATCCAGACGATCAATATGAAAGATTCTTAAACCAAACAAAAGAAAAAGAACTAGGTAATGATGAAGCAAATGAAATGGATTTAGATTATGTTGAAGCTTTAGAATATGGAATGCCACCAACTGGCGGAATGGGATTAGGGATTGACCGTTTAATAATGTTAATAACAGGCAGTGAATCAATAAGAGAAGTTATCTTATTTCCAACAATGAAAAACAAATAGTTATATAACTTTACTTTACTAATTTAATT
>CAZSDG010000043.1:0-3455 GCA_964605575.1 uncultured Muribaculaceae bacterium
TTAAGTGACATGAGTAGAACAGGTAATGTAACAATATATGTACCATAAAAAAATAGTGAGAGGGGCAGCATAATTGTCTTTATAAAGATTATTCTATTGAATTTTTAAACAATATTAAGGAGATAATATGGATATAAATATAATACAAACTGATTCAAGGAAAGTTAAGAATGGCGATATATTTATTGCCCTAAAAGGTATAAGTAGTGATGGGCATGAATATATAAATTCTGCTATAGAGAAGGGTGCTAGTAAGGTAGTGGCTTCTGTTAAGAGTGATTATTCTAATAATTCAATTATTGAGTATGTGGATGATACTGATGAGTATTTATATAACTTATTAGAGAATAGTTATTTACCTAAGATAAATAATTTAACAATTATTGGTTTAACTGGTACTAATGGGAAGACTACCACTTGTTATTTGATATATCAAATGTTACTTAATTTAAGAGTTAAAGCAGCTTATTTAGGTACTATTGGTTTATATTATTTAGATAATTTTAAAGAAATGAGTCATACTACTCCTGATGTTTTAGAGTTATATAAATTATTAATTGAATTAGTAGATAATGGGATAACTCACCTTGTTATGGAAGTAAGTAGTCATGCTTTAGAACAAGATCGGATTCGTGGTCTTAAATTTAGTGTGGCTGGTTTTACTAACATGACTCAAGATCACTTAGATTATCATAAGACTATGGATAATTATTTAAATGCTAAGTTAAAAATATTTAATTATTTTAAAGATGATACTAAAATAGTAGTTAATAAAGATGATTCTTATGCTAAGTATTTTCTTCAAGGTAATTATATAACTTTAGGAAAAGATAGCTCTGATATTCAAATAATAAGTAGTGAATCTTTAGGAGATAAAACTAATATAAGTTTTACTTATGATAATAAAGAGTATTCGGTTATAACGAATTTAATGAGTTCTTTTAATGTATATAATTATTTAACTGCTTTAGGAATAGTTAAATGTTTAAATTATACAATAGATGATATTTTAAAGATTACAAATAAGTTATATCCACCTAAGGGTCGAGTTGAAACAATTAAGTTAAGTCTTGGTACTGCTGTTATTGATTATGCTCATACCCCGGATGCAGTTGAAAAAATTATTTCTTCCTTTAGGGAGTCTAATTATGGTAAAATATATACAGTAGTTGGTTGTGGGGGAGATAGAGATTCTGCTAAAAGACCAATTATGGGCAAAATAGCAACAAATTTAAGTGATTATGTTATATTTACTAATGATAATCCAAGAACAGAAGCCCCAGAGAGTATAATTGCTGATATTATTTGTGGCTTAGAGACAACTAATTATGAAGTAGAAATGGATCGTAAAAAAGCAATTATTTTAGGAATTAATTCTTTAAAAGAAGAAGATGTTTTATTAATACTTGGTAAAGGTCATGAAGAATATCAAGAAATAAATCATGTTAAACATCATTTTTCTGATAAAGAAGTAGTATTAGAATATGAAAGGGATAGATAATATGAAAAATCTAATTAAATTACTTAGTATATTTACAATTATGTTTATAGCACTTGGTTGTGGTAAAAAATATCAAACATATAAATTGGAGGATTATTTAGAATTTCAAGTTGAAGAAAAATATACAGTAATTGAAAAAGAAAATGGAACATTTAATATTGATTTAAATGAATCATCTAATCTTAGTATTGCCGTTGCAACTTTTGATTATGAAGTTACCAATACGGTTAGAAAAAATGAATACAAAACAGTAGCACCAAATAAAGTAGCTGATTATGAAATCGATGGAGCCCAAGGCTTTTATGTAGATTTTAAAGGTGAATCAATAATTACTGAAGTACCAATCAATAATTCAAAATATATTCAAGTAATATTCACTAGTAAAGATCCTGATTTAAGAAAATCTTTCTTAGAAAAAGAAGTTCAAGACATAATAAAAACAATCAAAATAAAATAGAGTTTTACTCTATTTTATTTATGGTTTCTTTAAATAATTCGCCTCTTTTTTCAAATGAAGAAAATTGATCCCAAGATGCTGATGCTGGACTTAAAAGAATTACTTCATCAATCTTGGATTTTTTATAAGCAAGATTTGTTGCTTCGATTATATTTTCACATTCATAGCAGTATATACCTAAGTTGTCTAACCATTTTTTAATCTTTTGTTTATTTTCTCCATAACAGACAACAAGACGAACATTTTTTAAATAAGCATTTAAATCACTAAATTCTTGATCACGATCTTGACCACCCATTATTAAGATAGTTGGTTTATTAAATGATTTTAGGGCTGTTTTAGTTGATTCGATATTAGTGGCTTTTGAGTCATTATAAAATATTCTGCCATTGATATTATCAACATATTCTAATCTATGCTCTACACCTTTAAAAGACTCTAAGACATTCGCGATTAAGTCATTAGGAATACCAAGTTCTTTAACAACTAAGATCATTGCCATTATATTTTCATAATTATGAGTACCAGTTATTTTTATTTTATCAAGGTCACAAACCTTTTCTTTGTGATAATATATAGCATTATTTTTTAAATAACAATCAGAATACATCTTTTGAGATGAAAAATATTTAACTTCAGATTTAATACTTGGTAATATTTTTAAAATATCAGGGTCATCATAATTTAAAATTGCTAGGTCTTCTTGAGTTTGTTTATTAAATATTTTAGCTTTTACTTTTTTATAATTTTCATAATTACCAAAGAAATCTGTATGGGCTGGTGAAAGGTTTGTCATTACGGCTATATCAGGTTTAAATTCATTTAGGTTTTCTAATTGTTGAGCAGATACTTCCATAATTACAATATCATTTTCTTCAAAACTGTCTAGAAATCCACAAATTGGATAACCGATATTACCAGTTAGATGAATTCTTTTATCGGCGGCTTTCAATACTTCATAAATAAGTGTAGTTGTGGTTGTTTTACCATTAGTACCAGTAACTCCGATTAACTTAACCTTACCTTTAAATAACTGATAGGCCATTTCTACTTCATTAATTACGGGAATACTTAATTCATTTGCTTTTAAAACATATTTGTGATTAATTGGGACTCCAGGATTTTTAATTAAATAGTCGAAGGTCTCATCAAGAAGATCATCAGGGTGAGAACCAAATACTAACTTTACTCCTAAGTTTTTTAATTCTTGCATGTGTTCATAGTTATGTTCACTTTCATTTTTTGAATCATTTAAAATTACTTCATTGCCCCTGTTAATTAAAACTTTCGCGGCTTCATAACCGCTTCTTGCCATACCGAGAATTAAGATTTTATTATTTTCAAACATAATATTATCACTCCGCTTTAAACTTATTATACTATTAATTTTGAATAAAAAAAATACTATTCCTTTTATTTTAATTATAAACATCAATTTTAATAACTTATGATATAATAACGAGTAATTATAAATCTAGAAAGAAGGATATAATGAAA
>CAZSDG010000043.1:3555-8195 GCA_964605575.1 uncultured Muribaculaceae bacterium
ATAATGAAATTAAAGATAATGTTTCTAAAGAAGAAAATGAATTTCAAAGTAAGATTATTCTCTTCGAAGGTCAAACTATTTATGTAGATAATTATTTAAGTATTTCTTTTAAAGAAAGTTTTTTTATGGATAGAGTTGAACCAGAAAATCCGATTGGTTATTATGAAAATTCGATCGTACCAAAAGATAAAAATAATAGATTTCTAGTTTTAAAAACTGTTATAAAAAATTTAAAAGAAGAAAAATTAACTGGTGAAGAAATACCTTCTTCAACAATGATTTTTGATGATCAACATAAGTATGAAACTACTATTATTTCTGAAGAAGAGGAAGGATCAAAATTAAATAATCAAAGTTCTTTGATGGAAATTCCACCATTATTAACAAAAAATATTTGGTATTTAGTTGAAATTCCTGAAGATATAAGTTCAGAATCAAATTTTGTTATGGAATATCAAATTAAAAATCAAAATTATCATGTTCAATTAAGTAAACCAATTTATTTAAAGAATGATCCAGTCCCTAATGTTAAACAAAAAATAAATGCTTATATGTTCTGGGGAGATGGTTGTCCACATTGTGAAAATGCTCATAGTTTCTTTAAAACAATTGCCAAAAAATATGAATCTTGTTATCAATTAGTTGATTTTGAAGTTTGGACAAATGATAAACATGTTCCTCTTCAAAAAAAGGTTTCTAAATATTTTAAAGCAAATGAATTAGGAGTACCTCTTATTGTCATTGGTGACAAACATTTTGCTGGCTATGCAGAATCTTTTAATGAAGAAATAATTCAAGCATTGATTGAGGGCTGCACTAGTGACAATTATGTTGATATAGTAAGTAAAATTCAAAATAATAAATAAGTGTATCTTAATTATTTAATTTATGATAGAATTTGTTCTAGGAGGTAAAAGTATGAAAAAGAAAATAATTTTATTAACATCTTTATTTTTTGTCTTAATTACTTTCACAGCATGTAAAACTAAAGAACCGGAAAGAGAACCGTTCCCAGCAGAAAAAGTTAAACAAAAAATAAATGCGTATATGTTTTGGGGAGATGGCTGTCCACATTGTGAAAGTGCTCATAAATTCTTTAAAACAATCGAAAAAGAATATGCAAATTGTTATCAGTTAGTTGATTTTGAAACTTGGAAAAGTCAAGAGCATAGACCTTTAATGGATAAAGTTGCCAAGCATTTTGAAATTGAAGAAGCAGGCGTTCCCCTAATCGTTATTGGGGATACACACTATAGTGGGTATGCTGAATCACTTAATAATCAAATTATCCAATCTTTAATAGACAGCTGTGCTGGTGATGACTATAAAGACATAGTTAAAGAAAAACAAGATGAACTAGCTAAAGAAGCAGAAAAAGCTGAAGAAGCTGCTAAAAAAAGTAGTACGAAAAAGAAATAAATCGATTGCAATTATAAGCATGATGGTATATAATCAACTCTATATTCATGGGGTGGATAGTACTACAAAAATTTTAAACAACAAACATCCAAAGGATATTGTTGTTTTTTTATTTTAAGGGGGATGATTATATGGAAGCACTTTATAACAAATTGATGACATTAATTGCTGATTATGAGTTTCAATATCGTGATGTTATTAATAAATCTTTTAATTATGCTTTAAAGTATCATGCTGGTCAAACCCGTCAAAGTGGTGATGATTATATTATTCATCCTTTAAATGTTGCGATTACCTTAGCAGAAATGAAAGCCGATGCGGAAACAATTTGTGCAGGCTTATTACATGATACTATCGAAGATACTAAATTAACTAAAGAAA
The DNA here is from genome assembly GCA_964605575.1 of uncultured Muribaculaceae bacterium. Lineage (GTDB taxonomy): Bacteria > Bacillota_I > Bacilli_A > RF39 > UBA660 > JAAZHN01. The sequence goes on from CAZSDG010000043.1 coordinate 5,356, forward strand.
CAATAGTCGCGGAATTTGGTGAGGAAGTTGCTAATCTTGTTGAAGGAGTAACAAACATTAGTAATACTAACTTTTCATCACCAATTGCTGAAAAAGCTGCGAATGACCGAAGAATAGTTCTAAGTATGACTGAAGATATAAGAATAGTTATTATTAAACTAGCAGATAGATTACATAATATGCGAACTTTAGATTTTAAAAAAGAATCTAAAAGAGTAGAAACATCTTATGAAACTATGGATATATTCGCACCCTTAGCTAATTATATAGGTGCTCATATTTTAAAAAGTGAATTAGAAGATCTTTCAATGAAATATTTAAGGGAAGATGATTACTATAGTATTAAAAAAGAATTAGAAGAACTATATGCTAGGTATTATCCAAAATTAAAAGAAACTGCTGATAATATCCATGAACATTTAAATAAAAATGGAATAGATAATACAGTTTCTATTGGTGTTAAAAGTATTTATGGAGTATATAGAAGAAAGAAAATATATCAGTTAACTGAATTTATACCAGATTTATTTCAATTAAAAATAGCAATTGATAATGCCAAAAATTCTTATGTAGCGATTGGGTTAATAAGTGAAATATATCCACCTAATGAAAGTCTTTTAGAAGATTATATTTCTAGACCTAAACATAATACTTATAAATCTATTCATACAACATTTGTTATAGATAAAGATTTATTTGTTCAAGGACAAATAAGAACTAAAGACATGGATTTAATTGCTTCTTATGGTTTAACTGCTTATTGGCGGTTAAATCCTACTAATACAAGAGAAAGAATGCAAAAAGATTTAAGAGAAAAATTCCAATTCTTCCACTCAATTAAAGAAATTGATAATACATTTCAAGATAATACTGGGTTCTTAATTGAAATAAGAAGACAATTATTACAAAATAAAATTAGAATTACTTCTATAAATAAAAAAGTATTTACAGCACTTGAAGAAAAAAAGATAATAGACTTTATAAATTCCTTAGATAGTAATTTACTAGATGCTATTTCATCAATATCACTAAATGGTATGCCAGCAAAAATTACAGATGAATTAAAAGAGGGAGATCAATTAACAATTAGAATAAAAGGAGATATTCCTTCCCATTTAACTGATTATAGAGGTCTAATAATTCCATCCCATACTAAAGTTTACAAAAAGAATGACAAATAGTCATTCTTTTTTACTATAATAATCTTAAACAAATTAAAATAATATGCTATAATCATTATAATATGGAGGAGTAAAATGAGAAAAATATTAAGCGTAACCATTCTAAGTTTATTTTTAGTCTTAGCAATAGGATGCGGTAAAAAAGAAAACCCAAAACCAGTAGATAGACCAAGTAGTTCTGAAGAAAAGATTGTTGATCCAAGAGAACAAAAAGATTTTGAAAACTTAAAAGAAAAGTTAGAATTTACTGGAACATTTAGTGATATTGAATATTATATTTCTATTTACTTTAATAAAAATAAAGCCGTAAATGGAACAGTATTACTAAAATGTTTAAATGAAGAAACAGCAAAACAACAATTTTCATCACACTATAACAGTGATCAATATGATCAAGTAGTTAGAGATGGTAATATAATTTCTTATGATTATAATGATAAGTCTTTTATCTATAAAGATAAAAATAAAGATGAAGTTACATTAATGATTGAAGGCCAAGGATTTACATTAAAAAAATAATAGTTTCCTAAACTGTTATTTTTTTTGTATAATAGATATATGAAAAGAATATTTATAATTATAATAATGAGTTTTATATTTATTCCCAACATCAATGCTCATGAAGCAAATATTATTGATGGCAAGAATAACAAATCACTTAAAATAAATGAATGTGATGGTTTTTATTATGGTTATCATAAATATAATGATAACTATCACTTCCATCAAGTAGAGTGGAATAAAGAAAATAAACAATGGGATATACTAGAGCCAGAAATAATTTTTCCAAAAAATCCTTGTACAGAAAAAACAAATAAACAATACACAGTTAAATTCCATAGTTGTGTTGATGGTGATACAGTTAAATTAATTTTAAATAAAGAAATAATTACTACAAGACTACTAGCGGTTGATACCCCAGAGTTAAATAGTCAAAATGAAAGTGTTAAATCACTCGCGATGAAGGCAAGAGATTTCACTTGTGAAACTTTAAAAAATGCCAAAAAAATAACAATCGAGTATGATGAAAAAAGTGATAAATTTGATAAATATAATCGTCATTTAATCTGGCTATTTACTGATAAAGGTTTAATTCAAGAAAGTTTAGTAAGAAACAGTTATGCTAAAGTAGCCTATCTTTATAATAGATATAAATATACTCCATTATTACAAGTTCAAGAAGAAATTGCAGCAAACCATAAACAAGGAGTTTGGAAATTCACAGAAGAAGAACTAAGTGGTAAACCAAAAGCAGAAAAAGAACTTACTGAGCCAGAAATAATCGAAAAATTAATATATATTATATTAGTAATCGCATTCTCAATAATCGCGATTAAACAAAGAGTTAAACAAAAATAAAAAGGAAGATAAGTATGAAAGATAAGAAATTATTTATTAGTATTATTAGTATATTTACAATTATATCTTTTATAATTGGTGTTTCTTTTGCTTATTTTGTCCCAATAATAATCGGCAATGACACTGCTAGTTCACATCATACCAAGGCTGGTACTTTAAGATTAACCTATAATGGCACGAATGTTTTAAGTCTACCTAATGCATCTCCAGGAGACACAACAAGCACAACATTTACGGTAACCAACTCAGGTACATTACCGGTTAATAGTTATGAAATATATTTTTCAAAACTAACTAATC
>CAZSDG010000044.1:0-7909 GCA_964605575.1 uncultured Muribaculaceae bacterium
ATCTAAAAGGGTTTGTTTTTTCATGGTCGGGAAAACAGGATTTGAACCTGCAACCTCTTGGTCCCAAACCAAGCGCACTGCCAAGTTGTGCTATTTCCCGTCACTAAAGGTATTAAATAATTAATACCTACTACATTATATCACTTTATTCTAAATAATCTAGTCTTTTTTGTTAATTATTTTTTTGTACCACAATTAGTACAGAAAATTGAATCTGTTTCTAAAGTTTTTCCACAATTAGTGCAGTACGTTTGAATTGTTTCTTCAATTATAGGCTCTTGCTCAGCTATTTGGTTAATTATTTCAGGAGTTTTATTAGCTTCTTTACTTACTGAAATTTCAGCGACTTGTGTCACTTCTGGGGTAATTTCGATTGGAATATCAATTGCTTCTGATTTAGGTTCCTCTATCTCAAATGTTTCAGGAGCTTGTTCATCAACTACATCACTATCAACAAATAATTGTTTTGTTTTTTCCTCATCAGATAAATTCTCATCAGTTTCTTCTACAGGATCTAAAGTTAAGCTTTTTACATAAGTAGATTGTTTTTGTTCTTCAGCAAGTTGTTCTTTTTCCTTTTTTGTTTTTATATTTAATACAGCGGCAATTATAAGCAAAACCGCACCACTAATTATATATATTATTCCAACTGTTCTAAAGCCTGAAATAACTTTTTCTAGATTTTCTTCTAAATACTCAACAGCTATAGGAGGTAATTTATTAGCCAAAAATGAGTAAAATGAATTAATAATTAAATAAAATACACCTAATAAAAATAATGTTATTCCATGGATTACTAATGGTTTTTTTAATTTCCAAGTTAATGTCATTATTACGACTAAAGAAGTAATAAAATATATAACAAATCCACGAATAAAGGAGCCAGTATAGGCAAGATTAATTAATGATCTGATGATTGGATTTATTTTAGTAAATATTGCAAAAAAATTAGGTTGTGAAATTATTTTGGGAATTATTAGCATACCACTGAAAATAATGGTCATTGGCACAAATAAAAGATATAGTAAAAATGCAATTAATTTACCAAAGAAATTAAAAATATCAAATATTACTTCTTTTAATTTATTCACACTACCACCCATTTTTAATTAATACTAATTATTTTTTACCGCTACTTTTTAATCCTTTTTCACTTAAGTTTTCTAAGATGTTTGAATCAAATGATGAGATTATTTTTTTATTAACTTTTTCTTCTTTTAAAGCTATGTTAATTATTCTATCTAATAATTCAGGGTACTCAATTCCACTTTCTTTCCATAAATAATAAGATAATGATCCAGGAATTGTATTAATTTCATTAACATAGACTTTTTTACCTTCAAGTAAGAAATCTACTCTAGCGACTCCAGAACAACCTAGAGCATTGAAAGTTTTCATCGCTAAATCTTGAATTGTTTGCTTTTGTTCTTTCGTAATATCTGCCGGTAGTTTTCTTTTTAAACTAACCATTCCTTTTGATTTAGCGCCCTTATTAACATATTTATCTTCATAACTAAGAATTCCATCAGTTAGGACTGGTTCTTCACATTCTGAAGCAATCACACCTTCATAGTTACCTAAAACAGCACAGTTGATTTCTCTTAGTTTCAGAACACATCTTTCAATAATTATTTTATTCGTATATTCAAAAGCATAATCAATTGCTTTAATGAAATCTTTTTCATTATTAACTTTTGAAATCCCAATACTTGAACCTAAATTAGCTGGTTTAACCATTAGGGGATAACCAAATTTCTTTAATGATTCTTTAACGATATAATTTACACCTTGATCATAATCAGCGCGGTTAAAAGCTAAATAATCTAAGACCGGTAAATCATAACTCTTTAAGACATCTTTCATTAATTGCTTATCCATCCCAATCGCTGATGCTAAAACATTTGAGCCAACATATGGTAAATTTACCATTTTAAATAAAGATACTAATGTTCCATCTTCAACATTTGAACCATGAACAATTGGTAATGCCAGGTCTAAATAATCATAAACTCTATTTAACATTTTAAAGGGAAACTTAACTAACCTTACTTGGTTATGGTCATATACTAAAGTTACTCTTTGTGATTTACTTAGTAATAAATTAATATTTTTATAGTTTTCAATATTACCTATTTCATAACCGACATACATCTCATTATCTTTTGTTAAATAGATTGGCACTACATCGTACTTATCTTTATCAAGTACTTGATATGCTTGCAGAGCGGAAATAATTGATACTTCATGTTCAACACTATTACCTCCAAAAAATAATCCTATTTTAATTTTCATACTTTTCCTCCTAATATTGATCCGGTAAATCATTTTCAATTAAGATAATTAATTTACCTTTTTCTTTTAAGTCATTTAATTTATTATACGCTTCATCGAATGTTTTGAAAACCATAATCTTCTCTTTATTAAACTTACTATCAATTAAACCTTTATAAATTGCCTCTGTTTGTTTTTCATTAACTAAGAAAACATAATCACAAACATAAGAAGCATTAACACCAAATTCATAGTTATATTCATCTTCTTTTTCGCCTAATTCAACCATTCCAGGGGTAATCAATACTTTAGTACCGCTAAACTCACCTAAAGCTTGTAGAGCATATTTAGAGCCTGCTGGATTAGAATTATAAGCATCATCAATAATAACTCTATTTCCTGCTGTTTTAAGTTCTAAACGGTGTGGAACGGGTTCTAATCTTCTAACACTTTCAACTAAATCTTTTAAATCAATGCCTAATTTATTCGCAACAGTTAATGCTCCAAGTATATTTAAAATATTATGTTTACCAATTAACTTCGTTGTAAATTTAACTCCTTTGACTTTAAATGATAAACCTTCTTCTGAAACTTTAATATCCGTTGCTTGATAAGTACTTTCATAATCAATTCCATAACCTATTACTTCATGACTATCTTTACTATTTCGTAAATATTCATTATCATTATTTAAAAATAATAAACCATCACTTGGTAATGAATTAGCTAATTCAAATTTAGTTATTAAAACATTTTCAATTGTTTTAAAACTTTCTAAGTGTTGAGGACCAATTGAAGTAATTATCCCATGAGTTGGTTTAACTAAATCGCAAATCTCTTTAATATCATTGATCTTAGTCGCGCCCATTTCACAAACGAATATTTCATGATTAGCTTTTAAATTTTCTCTAATTGTTCTTACTACTCCTAAAGTAGTATTTAAATTACCTGGTGTCATTAATACTGAATATTTAGTACTTAAAAATTCTGTTAAGAAATACTTCATACTTGTTTTACCATAACTACCAGTAATTCCAATTACTAATAAATCTTTTTTATTATTTAAAATTCTAACTGCATCATCAATAAAATGCTGATTAATTCTTTTATTTAATGGTCTTTGTGAATAATCAACAAATAACAATAATAAAGGAGTAAGAATATAAATAAGTACCAAAACGTAATTAACATAATTATATATAAATAAGTATAATGGAACGATTATTATTAAAACTATTATTAAAGTTTCAATAATCATTCGCCCAACCCTTGGAGTTATTACTAGATTCTTCTTAGCTTTCTTTGGGAAATTATAAATAATTAGTAATAAACCAATTAAAGCCGCGATTTCTACATAATTATAATAAATTAATATAATTTGAAGTAAACTAACCCCAGTATTGACTGCTAAAAGAGCATAATTATTTTTTAACCATTTAAATTGAACTTCTGGTTTATAATAATTAAGTTGATACATATGAATATTATGGCGAAAATATAAAATAATATTAATAATATAGATTGTTATAAATAAATATTTCATTATTTATCTCCTCCTAAAAAGCTAGCAATAACTTGATGAGTTAAATAAGCATTATCTAAAAATGAATAGTGACCAGCTTGTTCAATTTTAACTAAGCCAGAATCTTTAATCTTATTTTCCATTAAATAAGCATCTTCAATCGGGGTATCTTGATCATTTTCTCCCCAAATAAGCAAGGTTGAATAATCTATTTTAGGTAAAAGTTCCGTTAAATCTTCTCTTACTACATTTACAAGAGTTTCTTTCATAATTGGACTAGCATTTTTATAGTCTGTCGAACCAATCTTATCTTTCATTTTCTTAACTAAGCCAGGCATAATTTTACCAATTGTATTTTTTAAAAACTTTAAGACTTTAATTTTAAAGTTTGATTTAGTTTTTCTCCGGATGCCGGCACTGTCAATTAGAATTATTTTATCTAATATATACCTTTTACTTGAGCCCATTTTAATAGAAATTCTTCCTCCAAATGAGTGACCAATTAAAGTTGGTTTTTTAATATTCAATTTAGTTAAAAACTCTTCTACACAAGCTACATAATCATCTAAAGTCCAAGCAATATTCAACTCTTCACTAGAACCAAAACCAGGTAAATCTAGGGCGATAACTTGATAATTTGCACTTAAAAATTCAATCATACTTTTGAATACATCTTTTGATGAACCCCAACCATGTAAGATAACTACACTTTTACCTTTACCAGTTATTTGATAATTAATTTTTTGGTTTTTGATTTCTATTTCCATATTACCTCAACATTTTATTTGTCTTCATAATTAAAATTATAGCTTAAATCCAAAATTTTCTTTAAGACTCGATCATGTTCACTACCAGTTAAAACTTGTGGTTGATAATCATTTACATTTTTCTTTGATGAAAGAGTTACAGGCACAATCTTAATTTTAGAATTTTCAATTTTACCATTTTTTAAATCATAAATCATTTGGACAACATAAGTATCTTTATCTGTTGGATTAGTATGACCACCAAAAGAAAAATTACTTAAAGAATAAACAATATATTTACCTTTATATTCTTCAATACCTTGAATTCGATGAGAATGATGTCCTATGATTAAATCAACTCCATTATCGATTGCATATTTAGCTAATTTTCTTTGAGATTCTTGAGGACGATAATGTCTTTCAATTCCCCAGTGAAAATTGACAATTATTAAATCAACATTATGTTTTTTAACTTGTTCTATACCTTTATCTAATGATTCATAAATATTTTCTTTACGGTCAATTTCCGAATAACCAATTAAACCTATTTTTACACCTTTAATTTCCATAATTTTATATAAATCATCACCAAAATAAGCAACCTTATTTTCTTCTAAAGTTTTAATTGTGTCTTTATATCCTTGTTCTAAAAAATCATAAGTATGATTATTAGCTAAATTAACTGCTTCAACACTCCCAAGCGGTAAGATTTTTCCATAACTCATCGGTGCTTTAAAAGTAAATGTCTTATTTGCTCTTTGTGTAGCATCTGTAAATGTTCCTTCTAAATTAACAATTGTTAAATCATCAGTTGCAAAAACAGAACGCATACCTTTAAAAATCATTTCATAATCATGATTATTTCTTTCCATTAATTTAATAAAAGAATCATACCGATGATCACGCGGATCTGAACCAAGTGTACAGTCCCCTGCTGCACTTATTGTTAATGTATCATAAACATCTTCTTTTTCAATTTTTGTTTTTATTTGCGACTTAGGTTCAGATGCCTTTTCTTCTTTGGGAATTAACAAAAAAATTGCTGTTATAAAAACAATCAAAGAAACTATATTAATACCCATTAGGATTTTCTTTTTCATGATTATCACTCCATTATCATTATAACTTAAAATGACAAATAAAAAAACTAGTTTTCTAGTTTTTCCATGAGATATTGATGATCTTCATACCTATTTTCATCAGTTTTAGCTCCAATTGTAATTATTATGTATTCTTTATTATCATTTATATATAAACTAACCAAGTTATTAATTCCCTTAAGAGCTCCAGTCTTAATTCCCATTACCTTTGGATTATAATAAATAGAATCTGGAAATAAAAAATAATTAGTGTTTTTTAGGATATAACCTCTTTTATCTGGTCTTGGCATTGTATATTCTTTTGTTTGAAATAAACTCCTTAACCATTTATTTTTTAAAAGCTTTTTAGTAACATTTAAGACATCTACAGCTGTAGTTTGTGTTTCTAAATCATAACCACTTGGATCATTTATTACTGTATCCTTATAATTATTTTCTTGTAAATAACCCTTTAAACCTTGCAGAAACTCTTGTTGATAATTTTTAGAATTAAAGTTTAGTTTTTTACCACAGTGTTCTGCTAAAGCATAAGCAGCATCATTACCAGAAGGAATAATTACCCCCGCGATTAAATGACTAACAGAATAATTACCTGCGATTAAAGCTGCACGTGATGAGTTCTTCTTAGGCATTGCTAAGACTTTAGAATCAACCAAGACAACTTCCTCAAGATTAGTTAAAGTTAAAACATAATCAATAACAAACAACTTAGTTAATGAAGCTGGAATAAGTTTTTTATTTTCATTTAATAAAAAAATATTATTACCGCTATTTAAATCATAGACTAAAACTGCCTCACTATTATATTGATGATTATCCTTATATTTATCTTGTAATGCTTTTAAGTTTTCTTTTTCATTATCTTTAATAATAAATATATTAGGAAAACTATCAAATACCTGCGTACTAGGTAAGGTAATAAATAATATTATTAATATTATTATACTAAAAAATAATAACCTAATTGTTTTCTTAGCTTTTTTCAATTCTTAATCACCCAAATCAATTATAGCATTATTTAATGAATACTAATCTTAATTATTTAAAATTAGTTAAAGCCTTTATTCCTTGTTGAACAAATTCATTATCTATTGTTAAATTATTTTGCGCATCAGGAATTGTCAATCTTGGTCTTGGTAATAATTTAGTATTTAAAAATACCATTAATTGAACTAAATCATTATAAGCATTAATTGTTCCAAAAGCACCTGGTGTTGTACCAGAAATAATAACTTTCTTCTTACTAAATACTTGTCCTTTTTCTTCACTAATTGGTCTACCTAACCAATCTAAAGTATTTTTTAAGACTCCTGGAATTCCATTGTTATATTCAGGACTAAAGATCCAAATTAGATCTGAAGTTAAAACTTTAGCTCTTAAATTAGTAACTGAATCTGGTGCTGGATATTCAATATCTTCATTAAATAAGGGAATACTTTCTAAAGTTACAATTTCCATTTCATAACTAATATTATCCTTAATTAAATTAGCTAATTTTAAATTATATGAATCTTTTCTTAAAGATCCAACTATTCCTAATATTTTCATAATTCCTCCTTATATTTCGCCTGTTTTTTTCTTCAAAGTATGCAATTTTTTTAATTCGTGAAATTCTAAATTTTCTTTCTTCATTTCTAAGATAACAAAACGCCCACAAATAATATCTTCCGTTAAATATTTCAATTTTAATTGGAGAAATTATTCTTTCTGTAATTTCTTTAGAATAAGTCTTATATTTAATCTTTATTTTTTTATTCTCCTCAATAGAATCTCTAATTATTTGATATTTTAAAGGGATGTGGCGCGTTTTATCACCTCCATATAATGAAAAACTATATTTGTGTTTTTCCATATGGCATTCGTGGCATAATAATTGTAAGTTATCTATCTCATCAGTACCACCACGGGAAATTGGAATTATATGATCTACATGTAAATTGCTGACTGCACCACATTCTTTGCAACAACTATACCCTCTTTTTATTAGCATTTCTTTAAATATTGTGTTATCACCAAAACCAGTATTTTCAAAAAAAGCTGCCGAGTCTTCTTCTCTATATTTATTTGAAATGGAAATATCTTTTCTATTAAATTTTTTTTCAATAGTTAGCGATACCAGTCCAATAATTGCAAAAAATATTAAAAGTTCAATCATATTTTCTCACCATCCCTTTTGATTTACGTAATTTAATTTCTTTCTAGGATAACAAAACTTTCAACATGGCTCGACCGTATGTTTTTAATTACAACAATAACAGATTTTCAACCTA
>CAZSDG010000045.1:0-7837 GCA_964605575.1 uncultured Muribaculaceae bacterium
GTTCATTGATTGTTATTTTAAATGATACTCTTTTATTTTGATTATAATCTTGGTTGGAATCAGTATCTTTGAATTCTACTGTTAATGTATAGGTATGTGTTGTTCCTGGGGCTATACTGCTTTGGGTTAAAGCAGAACTTGCTTGTTTTGGTAATGGTGTTTCCTCTTTACCTTGACAGGTGTTTGTATCACTACTAGTGCACGTTAAAGTATAAGTCATTTCATCATTTAAAATTTCATTTAATACTTTAGAAAAATATACTTGATAGTTATTTACTGGTAATGTTCCTGAATTAGTTACTGTAAATGTCATACTTTTTGTATCTGGTGGTTGAGTATTATTCATATCTAATGTATCTGTGCCTGTATAATTTATTCTAAGGGTTCCTGTTTTAACATTTTGGGTACTTGCGGTATCATTACCTACTACTTGGACTGTAAAATAAGCATAAGAAACACCAATTATAAAAGATATAATTGTGAATATGAAAACAATTGTAATAAATAATTTCTTATCTTTCATACTTATCACTAGTTTAATTATACTATTAAATAGTTAAAAAAAGAACCTTTTTGGTTCTTAGTTTACATTTAGATTAGTTTAACTATTTGTTTTTCTTCTATATAGTCTTGGCATAGTGTAACAAAATCTAAAACAAATTTATAATTAATATCATGTTGTTCATCGATTAGAGTATTGATATCAAATGAAATAATGAATTTTTCATAGTCCGTGAAATATCTTTTCCAACAGTTGATATTAAGTTTATCAATTTTATCTTGTTTATAATATGATAGTTGGAATTCATCAGATTCTAGTATTTCATTATTATCAAAAGCATTGTTTTTAAATAAGTCTGCTTCTTTAGTACCTAATATTTTATTGTTTATATAACCAATTCTGGTAATATCGATATCTGATTTTTTTAAGATTTCCATGATTTTTTTCATCGATTCTTTAAAAAATTTATCTTGATCATTTTTAAATGTTATCATGATATTAGTAAAAGTCATTACTAGTCTAATATCTTCACCCTTTTCAAAAATAATAACTGGGTTATTATTTTTTTCATCTATTGGTAATAAAACAACTTCTCCTAAACTTTTTATTTTTTCTTTAAAGTTGTTTGCCATTGTTAATGGATCAAAAATATATTTACGACTAAAGAATAACCCTATTTGAATATTGTCTTCCATTTTAAAACCTCCTTAATCAGCATAACTATCAAAATAACCTTGAATATAGACTACTGGAGTACCTTTATCACCACTGCCACTTGTTAAGTCACATAAGGAGCCAATAAGGTCTGTTAGTTGTCTAGGCGTAGTACCTTGAGATTCCATTTTACCAGTTAGGTCACTCTCTTTATTTTGAATTTCTTTTTTGATAGCGCTTGCTAATTCATCCCCTTTAAGTTTAGCATATTTATTATCAGAAAGATATTTTAGCTTTATTTCATTCGGTTTACCAGTTAGACCTTGAGTAAAAAATGGTGCCACTACTGGATCAGCTAATTCCCAAATTTTTCCGACTGGGTCTTTAAATGCTCCATCACCATAAACTAAAACCTCGACTGTTTTACCAGTTAGTTCTTTAATTTTTGCTTGAATACCCATAATAATTTTTTCACCGTGCTCTGGAAACATTTTTACACTTTCTTCTGTTGCCTTGTTAGAGCCCAACAAACCATATTTTGAATTATAACCACTACCATTAACACTTTTATTTAAAATATCATCTAAACCATATGTGATATTTGCAAATTCTTGATAATATTCTTTTAATTTTTTTCTATTATGAACACTAGAAACTAATATATTTTTTGTATAATTAAGAATTGTTTCTTTATTATTAGAAAAAATAAATTCTATTTCACAATCTTCTTCATTAACTAATTCCTTAAATAATTCAATATAATTTATTCCAGTAAATATGTGTTTTTCTTGACCAAATAATTCATTATATTTACTCTCAGTTATAACATCAGAATAAGGATTAAGTTTATATTTTTCTAATAACTCTGGATCAAACAAATGATTACCAACCTCATCTTCGGGGTAATGGATTTGCATAATTATTTTCTTACTAGCTCTTGCTACTCCTTTTAATATTAATGAAAATCGATTACGACTAACTGGAGTTGGAAAAACAATTCCAACTGTACCATCTGGATACTTATTTTTTATATCTAAAGCAATTTGATCAACTGTTGCATAGTTATTTTCAGCAATAGCCACAACCGCTTCGGTAATACCGATTATATCCCGATCTTTTATTGAAAATGATTCATTATTACTGGCATTAATGACTGAATCAACAACAATCTTAATTAAGTCATCGCCATGTTTAATTATCGGAGTTCTAATTCCCCGAACAACTGTACCAACCGTACGCATATCATTCACCTACTCGGTAGGCAATAAAAGCTCCTATAAATAACATAATAACCGCAAGACCTGCATTTAATGGAATTAACACACCGACTATTGAAGCAAATATTATTCCATATATCGCATAATAAGTTGGTGTTGGATATTTCTTTAATAAATAACCGATTATTCTGGAAATAATAACAATTCCAGCTACAATTCCAATTGCAAAAGGAATTAATATTAATAAATTTGAACCAATATTATTTAGTTTAGCTAATGAGCTAATTGTATTAACAATTGGTTTATAATAACCGATTAACATTAATACTAATGAACCACTTATCCCAGGAATAACCAATGTGGCTGAAGCTAACATTCCAATAAATATTAAAGTTATATAGCCAGTTAAATTCATAGAGGCAAATGATACTTCATTGCTAACTTCTTTTGTCAATATAAACAATATTACAACTGCAAATGAAATTAATGATATAGTAATATTTTTAAAGTTAAACGAGGATTTTTTTACTTTAGTTAATAATGAAGGAATCCCCCCAATCATTAAACCAACAAAAAATAAGGTTGTAATTTCAGGATATTTTTCTAAACCAACATTAATAAATGTGCTTAATAAAAAAATCCCAGCCAAAGCACCAACAGCAATTGGTAACAAGAATAATACATTCTTTTTGAAGTTTTTAAAGATATTACCCGCTATTTCAATTAATTTTTCATATATACCCAATGTCAGGGCCATAGTCCCACCACTTATTCCTGGTAGTATTGAAGCACAACCAATGATAAGTCCTTTTAAAAATAATTTAATTTTTTCCATGTCTCTCCTTATTAATTTCCTATTATTTTATTAATAATTTCGCTACGTTTAAATTCAATCTCAATATCAACGCTTTTTATTTCATCTAGTATTAGTAGTAAGTTATTGATATTTTCGCCATAATCGCCATTTTCATAATTAATAAATTCAACTATTAAAACCGAGTTATCTGCTAATGTTGTATAAATCAAAGTTGTCTTTTTAAGTCCAAATTCAATATCAAATAATAGACGATCTTTTCCTAAAATATTTTCTTCTCTTGGATTACTTATTTGATAACCCATCCTTTTTATATCTTTTGTAATTTTATCTTTATCATTAGCATATTTCTTATATGGATATGTTACACCACCTACTACAGCTCCCCAATAACCTTTTTTCTCTAATAATAATTTTCCCAATTGAAAATCATAGGTAATTCCACTAGGAACGTCTAGTTCACCACCGAATATATTAACAACACTAGCGGGTCTAGTTTCACAAACTGCACACTCTGTTTTATTGTTTGTATTTTGCCTCATATTATTATTCTTTAATAATAAAAAGATGAATACCGCTTCTGCAATTGCAAAGAACATTAATATATAAATAAAAATTAAATTAATTATTTTTTTCTTTGGTTTAGAAACTATTTCTTCTGGAACTTCTTCTTTAACATCAGCAAATGCATTGCCGCAATACTTACAAAATTTAACATGTTGATCATTTACTTTACCGCAGTTTAAACAATTCATATGCCACCTCTTATATTCTCTACTAATAATATACATCAATAATCAAAAAAAAACAATTATTCAGATGAATAATTGTTTAAGTAAACTATTTCTTTTTATATGCGCGATCAATTGCTTCATGCATAGTACCAAGATCTTTTTGGTGTAAACTTTGATAAAGAGCGTTAGAAACCGCCTTGTAATCTTTATCGTCTAACATTTGTTCTTGGCGATATTTTTCGTAAATTCTTTCAGCAACCGCATGACCTGTAGATGTAAAAACAAAATTAGCTAATCCAGCATTCTTTTGATCTAATACAACCGCTGAACCACCATCAAAATCAACTAATTCAACTTGACCTGCTCTGTTTATCATAATGTTTGATGTTTGATTTGCTCGACCCTGATAATTAATATCTAAGTGATATATATCATTTTCAACCAATTCATTAACTTTATCTAACAAAGAATGTAATACCATTATTTGATGTTTTTTACTAAGTTTAGCAAACTTGTTAACATCAAAATACTTTCGATGTCGTTCCATAAAACAACCAACTGTCGTGCCTTCTTTTCGTAAGATTCCCAGTGGTAGTTTAGTTAATTTTACTGCTTTTTGTCTGTCGATTAGAGTTTTAATAGTATTTTCATATTCCCCTGATTTAATTTCTCTATTTGCATGATATATCTTGAACGCTAAACCATTTGGAGCTTTATAGACATTTGCATCCGTCCCTGATCCAATAACTCTGTAACGTAAATTTATTATATCTCTTTCTGTTAAATCAATAATTGGTAATTTATCCATAATAAATCCCCCTTTTCTTTATATAAGTGTGTATGATACACCATTTTCTTTGATTTGTCAAAAGAAAAAGGCCTGAAGGCCTTTTATATAGTGAGTTTGAGTTTTATATGCGTTGTGAACTAATTTTTTTAATAGAGTTTGAGATTTTTTTACTTTATATTACATCCCTTTCCTTTCTTGTTTTAATCATAATACTTTATTATGAAGTTATTGTGAATAAAAAATGAATTTCTTTTGTATTTACTAATACTGGTGTTATAATATGTTAAAGGAGATTAATTATGATTAAAAATAATAAAATTATTTACTTATCAATTGCATTTTTAGCAACAATTGGCTCAGTTATTGCTTTAAATCTAATATTTAAAAAAGATGGAGGAAAAACAATGTTAAAAGAACTTAATACTGATGTTGTCTTATCATTAGAAGACAAAATAGAAGATAATTCAATTTGGTGTGGAACAATGAATTTAGTTTGGAATGATCTTAAAAATGAGATTGCTAAACAAGATGTTGTTTTTAATCCCCAAACAGAAATTGCGAATAATTTAAATAAGGAAACTTTCAATGTTAACTATTTAAATCCACAAGACTACTATAAAACCTTTGGTTATCCTTCTTTAAGTTTAAAAGAAACAATAAAAAAAGCTATTAAAGATAAATTTAATGAAAATAGTGATATTTTAGATGACTTTGAATGGCAACCAAATGGAAAAGAAAATGATGAGCTGTTCATATTATATGTCATGCTTAAAAAGGCCTTTGAATATCCTAATAAATTTGATACTTTAGATAATGCCTATTTTAGAAATACAAAAGATGTTAAATACTTTGGAATTAATAAACAAAGCGATGAAAAATTATTCGATCAAATAAAGGTACTGTTTTTTGAAAGTAGCCAAAAATTTGCCTTTAAAGTTCTTACTAAAAGTCATGATGAATTAATATTTGCTAAGGGGTTTGAAGGTGACTCTTTCTTGGATATATTTAATAAAGTTAATACTTCTGCAAAAAACTATACTGAAACAACTCTTAATAATAATGAACCCGTAATGATACCCTTTCTAAATTTTAAAATTAAAACTGAATTTCCAGAAATTCAAGAAAAGGAATTTTTATTTAGAAACGGTAGAGTTGCAGTTATTGATAAGTCTTTACAAACTATTCAGTTAGAATTAAATGAAACTGGTGGTAAACTAAAAAGTGAAGCTGCAATCTCTATAAGAGCAACAGCAATGATGCCAAAAAGAAGCTTCTTATTAAATGATAAATTTACAATGTTCTTAATTGAAAAAGATAAAGAAATCCCATATTTAGCTCTTAATGTAAGTGATATTACAAAATTTCAATAGAAAAGACAAGTTAATTACTTGTCTTTTTTGTTAGCGATAAAATAAAACTCTGTTCCTTTATTTCGCTTAGATTCAACACCATATTTAAATTTATGAGCTTCTAATATTTCTCTGACTATTGCCAAACCTAAACCAGTACCAACTAGATTTCTTTTGTGATTTTTATCATTTTTATAGTAACGATCCCATATAGAGTCTAAATCAGATTTCTTTATCCCTTTACCTGTATCTTTGATACTAACTTTAACAGTTTTTTTATCTTCTTTTATTGTTATATATACAGTATTATCCACCCCTGTATAATTAATTGCATTATTAATTAAATTATATATTGTCCTGTTTATTTTTTGTTTATCGGCTTTAATTAAACATTTTGGAGGTAAATCTAAAATAAAATTATAATTTAATATTTCTTGAACAATAGAATATGAATTAATGATGCTTTCAATTTCTTTAACTAAGTCAACAGTAACTATTTCTAGTTGTTGACTACTACTTTGAATTTTAGATAATTCTAAAATATCATTAACTAGCGTATTTAATCTTTCGGTTTCAGAAATTATTATATTTAAATGTTCCTTTCTTTTTTCAGGAAAATCACAAGAAATATCTTTTACCATTTCCGCATAAGCTTTTATCATTGTTAGAGGAGTTTTTAAATCATGAGATATATTTGCCATTAAATCTCTTCTTAAATCGTCAGTTACCTTTAGTTCTCTAATTGTCATATTTAAGGTCTCAGATAATTCATCTAATTCTTTAATATTACTTTTATCAAATTTAATACCTAAATTTCCCTTACCTATTTCTTTAGCTTTATTTGATATTTTAATTATCGGTTTTGTAATAGTTTTAGAAAAGAAAAAAGCAATAAAGCAAGATACAGTCATAACTAACATTGTAATGTATTTTAGTTGACCTTGAAGCATTTGTGATGTAGATTCAATGTTTTCTAGTGTGGTATTTAAAAATATATACCTATCTCCCAAATTAATACTGTAAAGAATACTTTTTGTATCAAATTCTGGATCAACTAAGTTAATTCTTTGAATATCCTCTTTCTTAGCAATTAGATTTTTTTTAATTCTATTTATTTCTCGATTATTATTGTGTCTTAATATGCATCCTTTATACATAGGATTATAGACAATACTGGTGTTATTTTCAATTATTTCCGTACATATACCATTCTCATACGATTTTATCTCTATTTGTTCTAAATAACTATCAGGATTTTTTATTATATACTCATAAACTGATTCAATATTTTTAGTTTTATATCTTTCATAAAAAAAATTTAAATAGAAAATCTGAAATATCCACAATATAAAAAGAATAGTAATCGAAAATACTACTAAATATTTTAGTGTTGTAAAACTTAAACTTTGGTTTCTATTCAACTTCAAATTTATACCCCATTCCCCTAACAGTAACGATGTATTTACGATTTTCTTTTAATTGATTCCTTAGGGTTTTAATATGAGTATCAATTGTACGATCATCACCATAAAAATCATAGCCCCATACTTGTGACAATAATTGTTCTCTTGATAAGGCAATGTTTTCATTTTGAATTAAATATAATAATAAATCATATTCTTTAGGTGTTAACTCGATTTTCTTTTTATCGACAAAAACTGTATGGGCAACATCATCTATTTCTAATGTTCCTATAGTATATTTTTCTTTAGCTTTTTGTCTTCCAGATACAGCTTTAATTCTTGCCATTAATTCTTTAGGACTAAAAGGCTTTGTT
>CAZSDG010000046.1:0-7267 GCA_964605575.1 uncultured Muribaculaceae bacterium
GAATTAAATTTTCTTTTTTTGTCTGATAAGTAATAAATTGAAGCTGCTCCCAAAATAATTAAGCCAACACCAATTGAAGTTTGAACGGCTGTTTTCGGATTTTTTACTGTACCACTGCCAGCTGTTGTTGAACCTTTTTTCATATTATTATTATAGACATTAATGCAAGTTTCGCCTTCACAAAACTGACTGTCTTTTAAGATAATATTCCAACTATCTTTATCAGTTACTTTAAATACTACCTTTAGAACATCAACATCTCCAACAATGCCCTCTAATGTTTCCATAGTGATAACTCCATCTTCATGAGTTACATTATCAGTGGCAATACCTTCAATACTAACAAATTCTAAACCAGTTGAATCAGAAATATTTGTTGTATATTTGGTTAGTTGCCCTGATTTCATTATTGTTTGGAATGTGATTGTAACGTTGCCTCCACTTTCTTTGTATTTTAAACGCATTCTTCCCGAAACTGCAAATGCGTTTAATGGTAATAACATTAGACTAACTAGTAAAAGCAGATATTTTACCTTTTTCACTTATAAAACTCTCCTATCTTGATTTAAATATATCAAACAAACTTGTTATTATCAATTAATAAAATCAATATTTTATATTAAATATAAAATAACCGTTAACAACGGTTATTTTTCATAAGTACAATTAAGACATTTAGTTTTATCTTTTTTGACAGTTAATGTTCCACCACATTCTGGGCATTTTTCTTTTATAGGTAAATCCCATGATGCAAAGTCACATTTCGGATAATTAGAACAACCATAAAATATTTTTCCCTTCCGAGTTGGTTTTTCAATTACTTTACCGTCACATTTTGGACAATCTATTATTTCTTTAACTTCTCTTGGTTCTTTTTTAATATATTTGCATTTCGGATAATTAGAGCAAGCTGTAAATTCTCCGAATTTTCCTTTACGAATTACAAGATCACCACCACATTCTGGACAAGACTCTCCTGTTGTTACAGGTGCTTTTTTCTCCATTGTTTCAAATGATTTTTGAACCATTGGTTCAAATTCTTCATAAAAATCTTTTAATACTTTAACATTATCTAGCTTATCCTCAGCTATTTCATCTAAATCTGTTTCCATTTTTGCTGTATATTCAACATTGATAATATGACTAAATCCTTCTTGTAATTTATCAGTTATTTCCATCCCCATTTCTGTTGGCTGAAATTTCTTATCAACTGTTAAAACATAATCCCTTTCTTTTATTTTTTCCATAATACTTGCATAGGTACTTGGCCGGCCAATACCTAGCTTTTCTAATTCATTAATTAATGAAGCTTCATTATACCTAGATGCTGGTTTCGTAAAATGTTGACTTTTTGTTATTTCTTTAGCAATTAAAACATTACTTTTATAGTCTTTAAAATTAGGTAAAATAACATCTTCTGTTTTTTCATATTCTTTATATACCTTTAAATAACCATCAAAAATCAAAACTTGACCAGTAGCTTTAAATAGATAACCATTATTAAGTAATGATATTGAAGTTGCTAGTACTTTAGCATCTTTCATTAATGAAGCTAAAGATCTAATATATATCATTTTATATAGTTTATATTCATCAGGAGTAAGATATTCTTTTATTTTATCTGGTTCACGCATTAAACTTGTAGGTCTAATTGCCTCATGGGCATCTTGAATTTTAGTTTTCTTTTTACTAACTTTAACACTACCAACATACTCTTCTCCATATTTTTTCTTGATAAATGAGAAAGCATCTTTCACAAAATCATTAGAAAATCTTGTCGAATCAGTACGCATATATGTAATTAAACCAACTGTCTCAGAACCAATATCGATCCCCTCGTATAGTTTTTGAGCAACACGCATAGTTTTTGATGAGCCAAAGCCTAATCTGGTTGAAGCCATTTGTTGTAAGGTTGATGTAATTAAAGGCATAACCCCTTTTTTATTTTTAGGAGTTTCTTTAATTTCTTCAATAGTAAATGATTTATCTAAAGATTCTAAAATATCATTAGCTTCTTTTTCACCATGGATTTCAATATTTTTACCATGATATTTTTCTAACATCGCTTTAAAATCACTAAATGTTGCTTCAATTTCCCAATATTCTTCTGGAATAAAGGCTAATATTTCTCTTTCTCTTTCGACAATTAGTTTTAAGGCAACGCTTTGAACCCTGCCTGCACTTTTACCACCAGTTTTACTGCGCATCAATTTACTTAGACGAAAACCAATAATTCGATCTAAAATTCTTCTTGTCTCTTGACTTTTAACTAAATTATAATCAATCTTTCTAGGACTCTTTAATGAATCTAAAACAGCTTTTTCTGTTATTTCATTAAAAATAATTCTTTCATAATCATTATCTTTTAATCCTAAAGCATCTAGTAAATGCCAACTAATTGCTTCTCCTTCTCGATCGGGGTCAGTTGCTAAGTAAACTATATCAGCATCTTTAACATCCTTCTTTAAAGCAGTAATAATTTTACTTTTACCTTTAATTGGGATATAACTTGCCTTAAAATCATCTTCAGTATCAACACCAAAACCATATTTACCACTTGTGGCAAGATCTCTTATGTGCCCCATACTAGAAACTACCTTATAATCTTTTCCTAAATATTTAGTTATTGTTTTAGTTTTACTAGGGGACTCGACAATTACTATTTTTTTCATAGTTTAATCTCCTTTCTTTTATTTATATATTATTGTTGATTAATTTTCTTTTTAGCAACATCTAAATGATAAAAGTAATTACTTTTTATTGCTAAATTAGACATTTTTTGTTTTAAACTTATTTCTGTATTTATTTCCATTATTTCTTCATCAGTATAAAATAATTCTTCATTTTCCGGATCATTTAAAATAAAATTATTGTTCGCGGCATTGAAGAAACCAACCTCATCCTGCCATGAACCATCTGTAAATATAGCTCTGTGACCAACATTTTTATTAAATATGTCTTCACCAACATAATATCTTGGATCATAATCTAAATCAAATAAATTTAAGATTGTTGGAGCTAAATCAATTATTGATACATAGTCATCTATTTCTTGGGCTTGTATTTGGGAATTATATATTATCAAAGGAGTTTTTTCAATGTTTTTATTTTTACCAGCATCTTCTCCTAAGATATCAACTTGTTGTTTTACTCCTAAACTATATGGTTGATGGTCACCAAATAAAATGATTACTGTGTCATCTAATTTTTCTTGTCTTGTTAACTCTTCTAATAAATATTTTAAGCCCAAATCTAATTCATAAACCTTAGAATAATATCTTTTTAATGAATTAGTAATATTTAATTCTTTAAATAAATGGAAATTTTTATCACCATATGTACTTCTTACATTATATTGAGCATGAGCAGTTACAGTTGTCATTAAAGACATAAACTTTTCCTGATCAATAAATTTTGGTAAACCTTTTTCAAATAATTCTAAATCACTAGGCCACTCCTTATTGATTACTTTAATTTTTAAAGCATTTGCATTATAGTATTTTTCACTACCACTGTTTAAATGAATATCATTACGATAATAGTATTGATCGATATAATTATGATAAGAAGAAGCATAATAACCTGAAGCTTTAAAGATATTAAATAATGCTTGAGGATAAATATTTCTTCGATACGAATTCGCCGTACAACTATTATTGATAGTATATAAACCAACAATCGCGGTCATTTCATTATTTCCTGTTGGACAACTGTTTCTTGGTGAATAGAAATTTTTAAAACTAATTCCCTCAGACCAAAGCTTATAAAGAGTTGGAAAATGTTCCTCATTAATTCCTAAAAGACTAATCGATTCCATCATTATCATAATTAAATTTTTATCTTTAAATAAACCAGTATAAGCATTTTTATCAGTTATTTCTCGATTAATAAAATAATTGTTAAGTTGTTTTAAGCGAGTATTTTTTTCTTTTGCTATAACCATTTCCCAAATTGAATCATCTATTTTACGAGTAAAATCCGTTTCAATTACTGGTTTTTTTGGAGGTTGTGGTTTAATTTCCACATCCTCATTTGCATTATCATTAGGAAAAATAAAGCTATTAATATCAATAATAAAGAAAACAGGGATCCCAAATTGTTCTACCGCGACTGATTGGTTATCAGGATTTTTAAAAACATCAATGTTTTTTTCAAATTGATATCTACTTTGCATAAATGACGCGATTAGTGTTAAATAGTAGATAAAAGATAAAAATAAGACGACACTAATATTAATTAACGCTCTTAATAATACATGCAACTTTTCATTGTGCTTAAGCTGAACAATTTTTTTATTAAATTTATCTTTTAAGATTTTTAAAATTACAAAATAATATAATACAAGAAGGATAAAAGGAATAAATAATAAATAATAAATTAAATTAATACTACCTAAAAAATCTAATAGAAAATCCATTACTTTATAGGCTTGAGAACTAGAATTAAATGACATATAAGTACCGATATATTTAAAAAAACCAATTTGGATCCAAGAATATAGACCAACTAAAAAAACGATTATTAAATTAATATTTCGCATTGTATTTTCTTTAAATTTAGTTATAAAATAACTTAAAATATAACTTATTATTGCAGAGCTTAATAATATTCTAAGAGTTGGCCAGTTAAGGACGTTACTATTATTAATTAATTTTAAAATCATGTCTGTACAAAACATACTGCTAAAAAGAATAATAAAGTTATATAACCTCTTATTAATCTTATAAAACATTTTTACCACCTTTATTAATTAAATCACTAATTGGCTTAAAAGTAAATCGATATTCATCATGGATTCCATATTTCACAATATTTTCTAAATGCTTTTTAGTAGGATAACCTTTATTATTTTTATAGTCATATTCTGGATATTTAACCCCTAAATCAGTCATTATTTTATCTCTAGTTACTTTAGCCACGATTGAGGCTGCACTTATGGAAATGCTCTTTAAATCACCTTTAATTATGCTTAAACTAGGAGTTTCAAGATTAAGTTTAGTCGCATCAATTAAAATATAATCGGGCTGAATATCTAAATCCTCGATGGCTAATTTCATTGCCTTCTTACTTGCTTCTAAAATATTTATTTCATCAATTTCTCTTGGAGAAACGATCCCAATTCCAATACTTATTGCATCTTTTTTAATTATTTCACACAGTTCTTCTCTTTTTTTCTCACTTAATTTTTTCGAATCAGTAATACCTTCTAACTTATAATTAACTGGTAAAATAACTGCACAAGCTAAAACAGGACCTACTAAAGGTCCTCTTCCCACTTCATCAACTCCAGCTATTAAACTGTAACCTTCCTCATATAACTCTTTTTCATATTTTAAATTATCGATCATATTTATCAAAAGTTATTCCTTTTATTCTTTCATTACGCAGATCATTAATTATTTGTTTACTTACTCGTTCATAATTAACTTCTTGATTACTAATTGCCCCGATTCTTTCCCCAATAGCTAAAAATATATCCTTTGGATTAGGCTTTATTTTATATCGATCAATTAATATTTCTTGATAATTAATATTTAAATATTCCAAAATATAATTAGCAACTTCTTCAATTGGTAATATTTCATCTTTAATCGCGGTCATCGCGGCTAAATTAAGAGCAACAACAGAATCAAGTTTAGGCCATAATAAACCTGGAGTATCTAAAATCTTTAAATTATGATTGGTTTTAATCCAAACTAATTCTTTAGTTACACCTGGACGATTTTCAACTTTTTGACTTTTCTTACCAGCTAAGGCATTAATTAACGTACTTTTACCAACATTAGGAACTCCAATAACTAAAGCATTTATTTCTTTTTCTAATAAGTCTTTAGATTTCCTTTTTTCATTTATTTCTAAAGTTAAACTTTTTATCTTCGCAATTATTTTTAAATAATCTTGATTATTTTTTAAATTAACAGGAATAACTATATAACCTAAACTCGCATAATATTCTAACCATTTATCAGTTTCATTATGATCACATAAATCATACTTAGTTACAATTAATAATCTTAATTTATTTTTTACTAAGTCACTTAAATCATCTATTTTTGAGGAAAAAGGAATTCTGGCATCAACCAGTTCTAAAACAACATCGATTAAATTAAGATTTTCTTTAATTAATCTTTTAGTTTTAGCCATATGTCCTGGGTACCAATTAATGTTTGTTTGATTATTTGTCATAATGAATCCCCTTTTTATTGTTCTCTAGATCATCAGTTAAATATTGTTGTAGGTCTTCTAATTCTTTTATATTTTTATTGCTTTTTAATGCTTCCATCTGGCGTTTAGCTGACTCGTTTAATTTAATAAGCCTTTCTCTTTGAGGCACTTTATCTTGAATCATCTCGGCGTTGATGTTTTGTAAATTGTTTAGGATTACTAAGTGCAGTAAATCAGCATAATCTTTTAAATTTCCATCTTTAGATATTTGCGGATTGTTATCTCTCCACTCCTTAGCCGTCATACCAAACAAAGCTACATTTAAAACATCTGCTTCATTTGCATAAACATACTTCTTTTGTACTTCAGTTAATGTTGGCACTAGATGTTCTTTTATTGCATTCGTGTGAACTACATAATTCAATTTTGATAGAATTCGATTTGCTCGCCAATCAATCTTTTCTTGAAATGCCTCATTTATTTTTAATCTTTCAAACTCTGTAATCAAATATAATTTAAATTCAGGTGATAACCAACTGGCAAATTCAAAAGCAATATCTGGATGCGCAAAAGTTCCTATACTATATCTTCCACCCTTGGAAACAAATCCCTTTGCCTTTGTTCTCTTAATCCATTGTGATGGCGACATTGAAAAAGTGTTTTTCCCATATTCAGTTTTAATTTGGTCGAATTCGACCAAATTGAATTCAGGATTATTTATTTTTTCCCAAAGACCTACATAATCAATTGTATTAATCCTTCTTAACCAGTTCTTAATTGTAAAAGATGGATCACTTGCATTTTGATATTTTGCTAAATCAGTCAAAGAAATATAATTAATATTGCCAACTCTTAATATGCCAATATTACTCTCTTAAACTATTATTTCAGTCTGTAATAAATTTTTATTCAATATAACTACCTCCATTTATATATAATATTCTAAAAATAATTTCTACTTCATAATCATATTTATATCCCTTTTAATACTTTTCCATAAGAAGCAGTTACATCTTATTCACTCTCAATTAATAATGTTTTTAAATAAATAATCCTTTGTTCTTTATATTATAACACTTTTTATATATACAACCAAAAACAT
>CAZSDG010000047.1:0-7116 GCA_964605575.1 uncultured Muribaculaceae bacterium
AAAATGCTATTATATGACCACTTAAGGGGGAAAATATGTGACTTACATTCTTATTTGGCTATCGACAATCTTAATTAGTTTGGGTATGGATATAATTTTAATTAAGCAAATAACAAAAGATTTAGCAGATAAGGGTTATTTATCTGACTTTAAATATAAGAGTAATAATATTCAAATTAGAAAGTTGATACCTATTATAAATGTTATAACTTCTTTCTTAATTGGCAGCAGTTATATGACAAATAAAGAAAAATCTCTTAATTCATTAATTATGACTAATGAATTACTGAAAATGACTGCTGAAGAAAAGGAAATATATCAAAATAGACCAACCGCGATGAAGGTTAAATCACTTCTTAAAAAAAGAAGACAAAATGATCGTTTAAATATTAATAAATTCATTATCGATAGAAAGGCTTCAGGAACTTATAAATTTATTAAAGAACACCCTTATCTTGAAATAATTGAAGTTTATAAAAATGATGAAAATTTAAACACTGAAGAACTAACTAGGTATATAAGAGATGATGTCTTTGCAATGGCGATTGCAGTTTTAACTAAAAACAATCAAGATAAAGATTATCTTGATCAAGATGTCTTATATAATCAATATGTGACAATTATGAATGCTCTTAATAAGCAAAGAACAAATGATGAAGATCAAAAAATTATTGAAATAAATAAGAAAATGTTAGAAATATATAAAGATGTGGTCCTTGAATATATTGCTCAAGAAGAAGTAAATAGAACCTATAAAAAGAAATAAGAGGTTTAATCCTCTTATTTTTCTTTGTGAATAACTAATTGATTATATGGAATAACTATTTTATTTTTATTAAATATTTCAACAATCATTCTTCTGATTTTTCTTTCAGTACTAAATTTATCTGAGTATAAAGTTCTAAAGAAAAATCTAATTTTAATTGCTGAATCAGCAAGATCTGCATATCCTAAAAACTCGATAGGTTCAGTTAACTCTTCAATATTTTTATTAACAGTCTTGATTATTTCCACAATTACTTTATCAAGTTTTTTTAAGTCCTCATTATAATTAATTGAAATATCTAAAGGTGTTCCAGAGATTTCAACACTGTGGTTAATTAATTCATTTATATTTCTATTCGCGATTAGTTTTACTTCACCAGTAACTGACTTGATTCTCGTTGTTTTTAAGGAAATTGAAATAACTTCGCCTCTAAAGCCATTATATGTAACTATATCTCCTACTTTAAATAAATTTTCAAAAACAATGGAAAAGCCCACTATAAAGTCTTTAAGCAGGTCTTGTAGAGCTAACCCAATAATTAAACCTGCAACTCCAAGTGACGCTAAGATTGCTTGAGTATTAACATCATATACTTCTAAGACAACAATAATTATAATAATTGAGATTATATATTTAATTAAATTATTAATTAAACTAATAATAGTTGTTCTTTTTCCTTGATCTGCTTTTTTTAATACTATTTCTAAACTTCTTTTAGTAATATAGGCAATAATTTTATAAACGATCATCCCAATTAAAATTGTTATAAGGGCCATAATATGTTTATTTTTTAATAATTCTTCAATCATAATTTTCCTCCAAATTCATGTTTTGTTTCTAAGTCTGATAATATTTTAAGAGAGTCATCTTTATCTATATATAAATAATTACCTGAAATAAAATGCATTTCCTTAATTGATTCATCATGACTATAACCATTATTTAGTAAAAATTTATATACTACCCTGTACCATTTACTTGCGAACTCTTGAATTGCTAAAACATTTTTTTCATAATCTAAATCTTTTGAATCAAGAGTAAAGAAACTAAATATATTTGGCATAATATTAATAATATTTGGATAATCAATCTTTTTTTCTTGACTTTCATCATATATATCTAAATCAATAAAACTAATTTCTCCACTTGGAGTAAGACAATAATTATCTGGATGACAATCTAAGGAATATCCATTACTATTATATAATTTAACATCTTCAAGAAACTTTAATAAGTATTCTTCAGGTGCTTGATTTAATATTTTTAATGACTCAGAAATATCTTGCATGTAATTGTCTACACCACCTGCTTGTTCATAATCTCTATAAGCGAAAGTTTTTCCTTTAACTTTAGTTTGTAACTCATATAAGAGACCATCTTCAATTTTAAAATCAACAACTACAGGAGTATTCATCCCTTTTTCAAATAAATTAGCAGTTTCTTTATATCTAATCAAAGTACTTTTTAAATTATGTTCATAAAATTTAGAAATCAATAAAGCATACTCAATTCCAGAAATATTTACAAAATAACATTTGCGACTATTTCCCTGACGATCAAACTCATCTTTATTTATTAATGATATTGCTTCATCAATTAAACTCATGATTATCAACTCCGTATACAACCCTATTTTAGCACATTTATCTTTACTTTTATACATATATGGTCTAATATATATCTTACTCAGGGGGATAGATAACAATGAAAAAATTAGGTTATAATAAAGTTCAAGCAGAAAAAGATTATGTCTTAGGTTTAATCTATGATATTAATGCCAAAGATAATAATGGAATTAGACAAAATAGAATTGAATTATTAAATAAAAAATCCAGAACGATTGACTCATTAATTAAAGAAGAAGTAATCGGCCTTAGTGATGATTATGAAATAATTGATCCAGGCGCGGCCAAACATATTTTTAAAATTAAAAATCAAGAATATTATCAAGAAATGTTAGCTCATTTGCATAATAATCCTGAATTAATCAGTGTTTTTAAAGAGTTTATGAAACATTATTCTTTAGGAAATATAGATAGAAGACATCAATTAAGTTATATTCTTTTTGCTCATTTCTTTGAAAGAGAATTAGCCGTAAAAGATTATACTGTTTATAAACATTTTAATGATTATTTTGAAAATATTTTTACTGAAGAATCGCATTTAAAAGTCGCCCATCCCAATAGTGTTTTAAAACAAAAATATATTAAACATCCCTATTCTCTTGATCTTACTCGTTGTGATTATGACTTTGATTTACATAATTTAAATAAAATTCAAAGTATGAATAGTACTTCTGCGATTGAACATTCAATTGCAACTTTAAAAAAAGAACGAGAAAGATTATTAAAACTACATCGTGATGAACCAAGACATCTAATGTTAATCGGGGATAATAACCAAGGAATATTGAGATTAAATTCTGAAGGGTTAATGGTCAGTATGAACAATAACCCAGTTAAGAAATTATTTAAATAAATTAATCTAGGAGGTTTTAAAAAAATGAAAAAATTAGGTACAAATAAGGTATTAGAAGATCGAAATTATGTTTTAAGAACTATATTTAATAATAGTCCTCTAAAAGAACAAGATAATTATTTAGATTTATTAAGTAGACTTTATAAAAAGAATCGTACGGTTAATGACTTAATAAGAGCAGGAATATTATCAGAAAGTGGCGAAAGTATTATACCTAATCGGGTTAAAGCTTATCTTTTTAAACAAGAATATAAAACTCAATATGAAAAAATGATTGAAGATTTAAAAGAAAATGATATCAATCCTAGTTATTATGACTTTTATATAATTACTTTAGCTGGGACTAATTATCAAGATAAATTATTTGATATTCAAAATGTAATTGATTTTTATATTGATTTCTCTTCAGATAAATTCTTTGTTGATTATAAAGATTTTGATAATTTTAGAAATAAGTTTAGAAAAGAGTCAGCTTTAAAAATAGCTCATCCTAATCAAGCATTTAAAATTAAACATATAGTTCATCCCTATAACTTAGATATGGCTTACTGTGCATTTGACTTTGATGAAGAAGTTTTAAGAGTTTTACCAAGAAAAAATAGTAATGAGGCTGTAGCTGAGGCAATTGATACTTTAAAAGCCCAACGAGAAAGATTATTAAAACTACATCGTAATGAACCAAGACATATGGTCTTAATGGGTGATGATAATCAAGGAATATTAAGATTAAATGATGAAGGATTAATGATTCAAATGAATCCAAGACCACAAAAAGTATTATCTAAATATTAAAAAGTGCTAAAGCACTTTTTTTTATGGCATGAAAAAAGGTAAGAATTACTTACCTTGTAACATGTTGATTAAATCAATTTTAAATATATCTTTTTGAGCATTAGCCTTTGAGATCATAACACCTTTATATGTAGTTAATTCAGCTTTATGACCTTCAAGTAAGATTTCAGAAGGTGTAATATTTGTTAACATAACAATGTTTTCTTTTAAATAAACTGTATAAACTAACTTTACATCACCATGAACTTGACTAAACATATGATCACTTGGTAACTTTAATTCATAAGTTGCTGTATCATCTTTCTTATTAGTTTTAATTAATTCTCCTAAAAATGAACCATTTCTTAAAGCCGGATAATATTCAAAGTTAAGTTTCTTATAAGCAAGCATATTATACTTCTTTAAAGCTCTTTCTAATTTCTTAAATTCATTTTCATTGACGTAGTCTAAAATAAACCCTTTCATATTATTAACCCCCTTAGTTAATAGAAATTATAGCATATTTTGCTAAAAGTGTCAAGTTTGACACTTTTTATAGTGTTTTTCTTGACATATCATTCTCTATGTGGATTTTAATTTTACCTAACATTTACATATTTGTCAATCATTTTCTTTAATCAAGTTTTATTTTCACAATTGTAACCCCAATATTAAAAGAATCTAATTTGTAATCTAAAACATCATTATTTGTTTTTAAATAATGATGTATTTCACGCTTTAATATTCCTTCTCCTACTCCATGAACAATAATAACTGTATCAGTTCTTAGTTTTTTATGATCATTAATAAAATCTTTAACTAAAACAATTACTGAGTCTCTTGTTTCACCATGGACATCTAATTTAGGATAAGAATCAATAAATGGATTCATTAATGTTTTTTGCATATATTTCAACATCTTCATACTTGAAGATTGAATTTCTACTTCCTACTTTAGTTGCAGATAAACCAGCAGTAATATTTGCAAGTTTGATTGCTGATTCTAAACTACGGTTATTAGCAATTGCATAAGTAAATGCTCCATGGAAGATGTCTCCTGCCCCTGTTGTATCAACTGCTTTCACTTTTATTCCCGGCATGATTTTAATCTCACCGTTGATTGAATATAAAGCTCCATGTGCTTCTAGGGTAACAATTATTTCATTATTAAACTTCTCTTTTAAGGCTTGGTATAATTTAACAATTGTTT
Organism: uncultured Muribaculaceae bacterium; assembly: GCA_964605575.1. Lineage (GTDB taxonomy): Bacteria > Bacillota_I > Bacilli_A > RF39 > UBA660 > JAAZHN01. The sequence continues at coordinate 5,226 of CAZSDG010000047.1, forward strand.
CTGTATTAGCATAATCAATTTGAACCCCACTAACTGTTTCAGCAAACTCTTTAGAACAAACTAAATATTTAACTTTGCCAGCAAGTTCAATTACTTGTTCAGTTGGTCTTCCAGCATCAATAATTGAAATTGCACTTTTATTCATCATTAGTGCTTGCTTAGATGCTTCATATTCATGCCCATCAATTAAAATTACTTCTGGTTGAAGATCAAAACTTTTATTAGTTAATTGCATTTTTTCTGAAACATTACTAAGAATTGTTCTACTACCAGTTTGTTGGTTAATAACAATAAATGAAGTATCAGTAGGATCTTCATAATTAGTTTCTAAAAACTTGGTATTAACCCCTACTGATTCATATTCTGTTTTAATTCTGGTTCCGTATAAATCATTACCAACTACTCCAGCAAAATAGGTTTCCATACCCCATTTACCTAATAAGTAGGCTGCTGTACAAGCGGGGCCTCCCCCACCTTCAATTTTACCATTAACACGATATTTCTTATTTTCAATTGGATACTCACTAATTGGCATACTAATATCATAGGAAGCATGCCCAATACATAATATTTTCATTTCAATCACCCTTTATTATAGATTAATTATAACAAATACCACTAAAAAAGCAATTTATTAACTAAATAAACTTTGTTAAGTTATGTTAAGTATTATTTATCGAATAAATAATGGCAATTATTTTCCATTTTGTTTTACTGCTATATATTTATGATCAGTTCTTTTCTTAGTAACTATTTTGATGTCTTCAATATTACTAAATCTTTCAAGATCTATTCCAACACTCCAATACGAAGATATTGATCGGACCTTACCATCAAATGTTAAGACAGCGATTGAAAGTAAAGTTTTAACTATTTTCTTATATTTATAATCTTTATTGTTTATATATTTTGACATATCATTATTGTTAATAGCGGCTTTTATTTGATTTTCACTAGTTATATAATAAATATTGAAATGATCTAACATGAACATATTTTTGGATTATTAGAAATTATTTGATTATTAACTGACAAACGACCGTTTTCGAACAATATTATTACTTCTTGTTCAGAGGAAAAAATTATTTCTTTTATATCTGTTTTGGAGATATTTATTAAATAGTCCGTATTTTTTTAATTACATCAAAAGCTTTATCTAAATCATAATAATAAAGATTTCTTATATCTATACCAAATAATGTGGTTTTGGAGCTCCGATCATCATGATTCTGATAATATAATTCAAAAAAACAACCGTCTCTAAGTGAATTTAATATTGCAACTTCCTGAATATTTTTATTTTCGATTAACTTTAATGGAGGTTCTTTAAGTTTCAAATTATATAATATGACTATTTTAAGGCTATATTTTTTACAAAATTTATCTAAAATAACTAATGATTTATTTGTATCTTCTAATAATTGATAATAGTCCATCAGATTAGAGCTGGTTTATTAGTAATAATTTTTTTCTTCAAGATTATCGAGATCGATTACCTGGTTATCATAAACTGTTAAATTTTTGCTAATTGCCTCACGATTTCCCAGTTTTTTAAGTATTTCATTCCTCTTATCTTCTAAAGAAAACAAAATAACTTTATTATCATGAGCATAGTAGTTAATTGCTGATAAACATAAATTTATTTGGCCCTCATCGGTATTAACAAATAGTAAAGTTTTTCCTTTTATATTTTCATTCATTTATTTCACCTCAACTATAAATTAGCATATTTATTAATAAAATATAGTTGCTGCTGAATTATCTTTTTACCATAAAAAAATTAAGATGCTTTTTGACATCTTAATTTTTCTTTATTACTATTTTTCTTTTAGCGCCGCTTGTACCAATTGATATAGCGGGACTAGATAGCCAAAAGTAAAAATATGCTTTT
>CAZSDG010000048.1:0-6645 GCA_964605575.1 uncultured Muribaculaceae bacterium
CATCAATAAATATTAGACATGGTGCACTTTGTTTCGCTTGTTTAAACATATCACGAACACGACTTGCACCAACTCCAACAAATAATTCCACAAAATCTGAACCACTAATATAAAAGAATGGTACATCAGCCTCACCAGCTACAGCTCTTGCTAAAAGAGTTTTACCTGTTCCTGGAGGACCTACTAATAAAACACCTTTAGGAATTCTTGCTCCTAACTTTTGGAATTTTTTTGGATTTTTTAAGAAATCAATTAATTCTTTTACTTCTTCTTTTTCTTCTTTTAAACCAGCAACATCAATAAACTTTGCTTTCTTTTCATCCGCATAAAGTTTAGCGCGACTACGTCCAAAGTCCATCGACTTATTATTGCCGCTTGATAATCTTGTAAATAAAAATACCATTGCTCCAACTAATAACAATAACGGAACAACATTGGCTAATATTGTAACCAAAGAACTATTTTCTGGATTAGAGTTAGTATTAACCTTAAAATTATTCTCATCTGAGTATTTTAATATCTTAGATATTACCGTTTCAGATAGTGGAACGTTTACTTTAAATGATTCTGTTTTTGAGTAACTTTTTAATTTACCCTCAATATAGTAAACACCACCTCCACTTTTAGGCGTTACGGTTATTTCCTTTATTTCATCTTTTGACATTTTACTAACTAATTCATCATAAGTAAATTTATTAACTTTATATTGACTCATATTGAATAGTATAAACGTTGCAATCATTACTACTCCTAAAATTATATATGGGTAGTAATTTTTTAATTTAGTTTGATTTTTTTTCATATTATCTTCCTTCCTTTATATACTCATAAATAATATCATATTCTTCATTATTATTATAACTAGATTTCTTTATCCCAGGTATCCAAATTATATTATCATTAGAATCTGTTACTATAGGTATTTGTTCTCTTTCTTTAAGATCTATTTTACTTTCAATTAATATTTCTTTAACTTTTTTTGTCCCTAAATTTTTTAAAGACATTTTATCACCTTGGCGTCGATTTCTGACCATTAAAGGTAATTTTATTTCTTGCGAATTAATGCAAATATAATTATTTGTATTGTTCTTTTTAACGTCTATTTTTTTTATTATTGAACCATCAGATAACATTATTGAATCAGATAGTTTATAATTAAATTCTACAATACCATTTTTTTCAAACTCAAAGAATAGTTTATCATAACTTTTTCTGACAAGCAACTGATTTGGTAAGCTAATTATGACATTTGGCTTTTTATTGGTTATGACCTTTAATATGCCATTAATATTTCTTTGATTAAGTAAATTGATATCATTATCATATATTCTTTTTAATAGCTCTTCAATAGTTCTTTTTTTAAATATTTCAGGCAATTTATTATATAAATTTAAATCTAAATAATTATTGAATATTTTATTCAAAATTTTATCTGTTTCTTCCTGAAAATATTGATCATAACTATTCAATAATTCACTGAACTGATAAAATTTTTTATGAACATTATTTTCTTCTTCTTTGAAAAATGGCAGTATTTTATTTCTAAATCTATTCCTAGTATAATCATTTTTTTGATTTGTTTTATCAAGATAATATTTTATTTTATTTTCTTTGTTGTAAGAAATTATTTCTTCTTTTGTATAATGAATTAATGGTCTAACAATAGTTAAATCTTCTTCTTTATATAGTTCCCTAAATCCTGCATAACCACTTAGAATTGAACCTCTTGTAAGTCTCATGAGGATTGTTTCCATCAAATCATCGCCGTGATGTGCTGTAAAAAGAAAATTACTCTTATATTTTTTTGCTAAATTATTAAAGTGATTATAGCGAAAATCGCGAGCGTCACTTTGAAAATTAATTTTAGAATTTTCTATATAATCTTTTTTTTCAAAAATGATATCTTTTTCTTTACAAAACGTTTCTAAAAATTTTTCTTCGACTTTGCTTTGTTTTCTTTTATGATAATTTACGTGAGCAACAACTAATTTTATCTTACTTTTAATTAACAAGTCTAATAAACACATCGAATCAGGGCCAGATGAAACAGCAACTATAACATAGTTGTCTTTGAAATCCAAATTTTTAATTGTCTCTATTGCTTTTTTCATAAAATTTCCTAATATTATTGTATCATAACAGCTAGTTCATGCAAGTAAAAACCCACAATAAATGTGAGTTTTTGTTTTGATTTATCTTTTTGAAAATTGTGGAGCTCTTCTTGCTTTCTTCAGACCATATTTTTTTCTTTCTTTAATACGGGGATCTCTAGTAACAAATCCAGACGCTCTTAGAATTTTACGGTATGAATCTTCTCTCGTTTGATCGGTATTTTGATCATAAGCAAGTAATGCTCTTGTAATTCCTAAACGAATTGCACCCGTTTGCCCTGAATAACCTCCACCTTTAACATTAATATTAATATCAAAGTTCTTTTCGTTATTTGTTGCTACTAAAGGTTGCATTAAATCTTTAACCATTGTTGCTAAAGGCATATATTCTGTAACAGGTACTTCATTAACAATAATTTTTCCTGTTCCTTTAGTCATTGTAACTCTTGCAATTGAACGTTTACGTCTTCCTGTTGCAATAATAATATCTTTACTCATATTGCCCTCCTATTTAATTTCCATAACTTCTGGTTTTTGTGCTTGATGTTCATGTTCTTCTCCAGAGTAGACAAATAATTTTCTATACATTTGTCTTCCTAAAGAATTTTTAGGCAACATTCCTTTTATTGCTCTTTCAATCATTTCTTCAGGATAACTTTCTACCATTGTTTTTGCCGTTCTTTTTCTTAATCCTCCAGGATAACCACTGTGATTATAATATATTTTATTGTCAAGTTTATTTCCTGTTAAATTAATTTTTGAAGCATTAACAACAATTACATAATCTCCACAGTCAACATGTGGAGTATATGTCGGTTTGTGTTTACCTTTCAATACAGTAGCAACTTCAGTAGCTAATCTTCCTAAAGTCTTACCATCAGCATTTACAACAAACCATTTTCTTTCAACTGTTTCTTTTTTTTGCATAAATGTTTTCATATTTTTTTCCTTTCTTTACTTATCACTTTTAACTTTCCCAGGGTCAAAAAAACAAGTAAATCAATGTACCAAGTAGAATTATAGGATAATAAGTCATAAAAGTCAAACAATATTGAACTATTTAAGGAGACTTTCTTCTTGTTCTGTTTTAGGGAAAAAATCAGGATAATTTATAGTATAATCATTAAATGCTTTTTGGGTTAAACCACGTCTTTGATTATTATTTTCTGCAGTTGCTGCTGTTGAGTCAAAAAAATAATTTTTTCCATCAAGTTCTACTATATTCCACATGTGCTGTCCACCGTTCATTAGCCCAGTAACAACATATGATTTAATACCGATATTCTGAAATATTAACTGGCTTGCTTTAGCAAAAGCACTGCAAACACCTTTGTTTTTGATAAAAACATTGTAATATGATTGATTGTTTGCTGAATAAGTAAATATTCGGTCATACTCATTATTTTTACCAATCCAATTATATACATACTTTATTTTCTCCAAATCAGTTAAATCTTTTGTTGCTATCTTTATCTCGTTAATAATTCTTTCTATTTTTTTTGTTCCAAGATACTTAAATATTTTTAAATTGAAAGTATAACCTAAAGTTATTCTGGTTTCTTTCTGATTTACTGTTATTATTAGTGATGATAAATCAATAATTTCGGGATGATCAAAAAGAATTGCATTGTGAATTTTTAATATAAAGTTTATACATTGGTCCTCTCCTTCACAATATTCATTTTTAGTGTCCATAATAATTTTTTTTGTGTTGTTTTTAATCTTTTCTAAATAATCACGATAGAATTCTTTTTCTTTATCATTTAAATGTTCTTTATAAATTCTTTCGTCAGAATAATATAAATCATTAATATAAGAAACATTATTTTTATCAACTAGCTTATTACCTTCTACAGGTTTAAAGTAGTTGATATAACTATATATACTACTAATGACAATAACAATAAATAAAAATGCTCTGAATCTCTGTCTATTTGCTCTTTCCATTTTTCCTCCTAATTTATTTTCTTATAATAACTCATTAGTGGTTATTATTAAGTTTATTTTACACTTGCCCTTTATAATATCTTTTTTTGTTAATATTTAACACCTATTAAATATAGTCCACAGGCTGGAAGTGTTGTATAATTGATATCATTAATTTTATTATCTATTAATTTTTTTAAATTTGTTTTTGTCATTTTTCCTTTACCAACTTCTAAAAGTGCTCCGACCATATTTCTTATCATATATGTATAAAAAGATGCACCAATGAATTCAAAACATATGTCTTCTCCATTTTTATACACTTTTGCAGAAAATATTTCACAATCATAATTTTTTCTCTTGCCAGAAACAAAATTATTATATGAATGTTTGCCAATAAATATTTTAATTGCATCTTCCATTAATGAAATATCTAATTTATCTCTATAATAATATACATAATCCTTTCTTAGAGGATTATACTCATTATTATTTACATAATAATGATAGCATTTTTCTTTAACAGAAAATCTTGCATGGAAAGAATCATCTACTTTTTGACAATCTTTTACATAAATAGATTTATTAATTAAATCATTTATCGACCTAATTACATTATATGTATCTAAATTCATGCCTAATTCAAAATGACACTTTTGATCTAATGCATGGGTGCCTTTGTCCGTTCTTCCGGATCCTTTTACTGAAATTGTTGTTTTCGCTATTTTTAGCAATACTCTTTCTAATTCACCTTGAACAGTTAATTCGTTCTTTAACTTTTGAAAACCATTAAATTTTGAACCGTCGTAGGCAATTGATATTAAATATTTCATAATACCCTCAATAAGTACATAATAAAATTTATTGTTGCTGAAACAATCAAAAACATATCTAAATAACCAATTTTTTTATCAACAAACTTTGTTCGAATTTTATTTGCGTTATATAGTTTTTGCTCCATATTAACTTTTATTTTTTCAATGGCTATTTTACTACGTTTAATTATAGTCTTCGAACTTTTTATTATTACAATCAACTTTCCGACTATGGTCTTATAATAATAATCAAATCCTCTACTTGCTTGACTAATCAAGACTTTTTCTGTTTCAATTAAAATTATCGATAAAAATTTCACGGCTAACATTATTGAAAGGGTCATTTTTCCCGTTTTAATAAAAAAAATATTAAAAGGCTTTATTATATTGTCTATTCCATCAGCAATTTCAATCGGACTTGTTGAAAAAATTACTATAGATAATACTAATATAGTCGAGGATACTCTCGATATTATTAATAAACAGTCTTTAATTGAAACCCCTAGCGGTGCACAGATTAATATAATTATTAAAAATAAATATCTAGACACATAAATCATTTTTAAAAAATGAGTTAAAGGAATTCTGGATATTAATATCATGAAAAAAATAATTATTAAAAACATTACCATGTTTATTTCCTCACTAATAAAAAGGTTTATAATCGAAAATAATAGTAATAATAACTTAATCGTAGGATTAAGACGATGAATTTTGGAATTTATTGGAAAATAACTAAAGTAATTGTTACTTAACATCACGATACACCCCTTTTATTAATTCATTAATCTCATAATAATTAGTTAGTTTTGAACCTTTTTCTTGAGCTAATTTAATAAATTTAACTATTTGAGGCAACTCAAAATGCTCTTCTATTCCTTTATTGTAAAAATCTTCCTTTGTACAGTTAAATGAAACTGTACCGTTTTTTATTACAAAATAATAATCTACAAAATTAATCAAGAAATCCAAATCATTTGAAATAATAATTACTGTTCTTTTATATTTATCTCTTAACATTTTTATTATTCTAATTAAATTTTTTCTTTCCTGGTGATTTAAGCCTTTCTCAAACTCGTCCAACACCAATATCTTAGGATTATAAGCTAAAGTAGACGCTAGCATCACCTTTTTTTGCTCAGTTAGGGATAGTTCTAATGGATTACAATCATTATATGTTTCATCTAGTCCAACTATTTTTAAGGCATCAATTTGATGTTCTGTTAGTTTATTTAATTTATATTTAAAATGCTTCATTCCATACTCAATTTCTTGTTTAATAGTTTCTTGAATTAAATAATCTTCGGGATTACTAAATGCATAACCAACCTCAAATCGTATTTCATTAATTTTTTTAATATGTTTTTTATATTCAAAAGTGTTTTTTCCAATGTTAATAGAGCCAACATGTGGAATATCGAGTGCACAGATCATTTTACCGATTAAACTTTTTTCATCCGAGCCAATTAGTGCAGAAATTTTATTTTGAGGAATTATTAGATTTAAATTTCCTAAAATTTTTTGCTCAATCTCTGTATTATAGTATTTATAATGAGTTACATTGTTAAATTTTATTTCCATAAGTCACCAACTAACTCATCAAAATCATAATATATTTTGTTTATTAATTCATATGCTATTAACTGTTTACTTAAATCAACAATAAATGGTAAAGAAAATCCCAGACGCTTAAGAATCTTTTCTTCATTTACAACCAAATCTTTTTTTCCTTCTAATGCGACTTTTCCATCATTTAAAACAATAATATAATCTGTAAATAATATTTCTTCTAA
>CAZSDG010000049.1:0-6494 GCA_964605575.1 uncultured Muribaculaceae bacterium
TACTTAAATCTAGACTTGTTAAACTACTACAAAAGCTAAACATTTCCTTCATAGTTGTAACATTACTAGTATCAAATGAACTTAAGCTAAGACTATTAACAGTATCACAAAACGCAAACATTCCACTCATGTCAGTGACTTTTTTAGTATTAAACGTGCTTAAATTTAATTCAGTAAGACTTGAACAATTTAAAAACATCTCACTCATGTTTATTACATTAATTGTATTAAATTTACTTAAATCTAAATTTTTTAGGCTTCGACATTCAGCAAACATTCGACTCATATTTTCAACAAAAAATGTATCAACAAATTCTATACCAGTTATTGATATTAACTTAGAAAAATTTGAAAACAAATCATTAGAGTTTGAAGCAAGTGTCAAACCATCATCAAAACGAATAAAAAGATTTTGAAAAACAACACTGTTTGTAGCTGGACCCTCATAAACATATGCCATTACAGAGCCATCTTTGTGCTTAGAAAAATCAAAGGTATACTTTAAAGGCATGATTGTTCCCTCTTGTTCATCTATTTCTAAAATCGGTATAAATTTAAGATAATGAATTGAACTAGCTATTTCATCTGTAAAGCCTCTATCTCTAAAATCTTGTCTTGTTCCAAGCATTTTTGCAGTATCAGCATTAACATCTTGAACAACAAATAATGAAATAATAATTAGTAATGATAACATTAACTTCTTCATAATCCACATCTTTATAACTACATTTAAACATCAATACTACCTTATATCAATATTAAACAGACTTGCTTTACACTAATTCTTCTTCTAAATTGTAATCTTCCATTCCAAATAATTTTATTTTCTTTAAAGAAAATTTAAATAGTATTTTAAATAAAGCAATTACAGGTGTTGCAATAATCATTCCAATTATTCCCCCAAAATAACCAAAGACTATTAAACCAATAATCATTGTAACTTGTTGAAGTTTCATCGTTTTTTTCATTACCAACGGCATTAAGAAATTACCATAAATTATTTGAATAACCAAGAAGCCAATTAAGACTATTAAACCAGTTTGATAACTTTGACTAAAAGCAATTAAGATTGTTGGCACACCGCCGATTATTGATCCTACATAGGGAATTACATTAACAACCGCACAAAATACCGCGAACAATAAAGGGGCTTTTAAACCACCAAAAACAAAACCAAGAAAACACATAACCGTTAAGATTAATGTAGAAATCAATGTTCCTTTAACATATCCGTATGATTTATGACCGATTACTTTAAATAATAACTTTAATTCAGCAACATATTTATTTGGAATTAAATGATAAAAGTACTCTCTTGTTTCATTATAATGTAATATAAAATAAAAACCAACAATTAAACCAATTAATATTTGGCCAATTTTATTTATTAAACTAGTTGTTAAACTAATAAATGACTGAGGTAAATTAATTATTACGGAATCACGATAATTATAAAATCCAGTCATAATATTTTCTTGATACTTAGAAAAATCAAGACCAGGTATGGAATTTAATCCCTTTAAACCTTTAGAAATAATTCCATTTGAATCATTAAAAAAATTACTAATAAGTTTAATCAATTCATTTAATTGCTTAAATATCATAGGCACCATTATTAATACAAATAAAATAATAATAGCAATAAATAACCCATAAACAAAAATAGTTGCGGTTAATCTTTTTATTTTATTATCCTCTAGTCTTCTTACCAAAGGGTTTAATGTCCAAGCTAAAACTATGCCAATCAATACTGGAGAAATTATTATTAATATTTTCTTAATAAGTTTAATTATTTCTAGATCAATAAAAATCATCGAAACAAAATAGATAATGATAACTATTAATACTACATAGATAATCTTTAAAATCCTACTAAGTAAATCAAAGGGAATAATATTTATTAACTTATTTTTCATTTTGCTTCAAGCTCTGAGGCTAAATCATAGTTTTCCATATCAAATAGTTTAAATTTCATTAAGACATATTTAATTAATATTTTCATTAATGAAACTAAAGGTGTAGCAATTACCATCCCAACAATTCCAAATAAGGAACCAAAGATCAGCAAACTAACAATAATTGTTACAGGATGTAATTTCATCGTTTTACTCATAATTAAAGGATGTAATATATTTCCTTCTAACAATTGAGAAACAACAATTATTAATAGAACTAATATTCCAGTTACTGTACCTTGACTAAAGCCAACAATTATTGCTGGTACACCACCAATATATGGACCAATATAAGGAATAATGTTTGTTATCCCACAAAATAAACCAAATAAAACTGGGGCTTTTAAACCAGCAAAAGCAAAGCCGATAACATTTATTAAAAACAGGATTGATGATGAAAATAATGTTCCCTTAACAAAACTATGTAATTTAGAATTAATAACTCTAAATAATAGTTTAACTTCTTTATAATGCTTTTTCGGAACAAATGAGAATAAATGTTTACTTGCTGAATCAAAGTTAAATAGTAAATAAAAGCCTACTAATAAACCAATAACAAATTGTCCTAAACCAGAAAATAATCCAGTCACAATTTTTACAAAGGCATCAGGAACACTAACGACAATGTTTTTACCATACTCTTCTATTGAAGTAAATACACCTACTCTAATCGTTTCAATATCCAAACCATCAATATTAGCAAAGCGATCAAGTAAGTTGTTAATACCATTTGTTAAGTCTGTAACTAGAGTCGGAATCATTTTTGTTAAATCATTTATTTGATTAGAGATTATTGGTACTAAAGTCCAAAGAATTAATAGTATTCCACTAACTAAGACAACATAAACAATAACAGTTGAATAAACCCTTTTCATCCCTTTACTGCTTAATGAAGAAACAACTGGGTTTAATAACCAAGCTATAACTAAACCGATTATTACTGGGGAAATTATCTTAAAAACTTTAAAGATAAATTCAAAAATTTTCCATTCTTTTAATAATACAGAAACAATTGAGATAATACCAACAATAATAACAACATAAAGTATTTTTAATATTCTACTAGTTAATGTTAATACCTCTTTTATTTCTTCCTGATTTTTTTCACTTTTCATAGTCTCACCCTATTTAAATTATACTATATAACTAATATTTTTGTAATTATTTATTTAATCTTGTCATTAAAGTTGTCTTTCTCATTTCCGAATGATTATTATTAATACTTTTATTAAATGCATTTATTTCACCTAAAATTATTAAACTTTTTTTAGCTCGAGTAATACCCGTATAAATTAATTTATTATAAAGCATTCGTGAATAATTCATGGTAATTGGAATTATTACATGATTAAACTCACTACCTTGACTCTTATGGATACTTATTGCATAAGCATGTTTGATATTCACTAAATCATCCCTTTTATAAGTAACAAAGTTACCATCAAAGTCTGCTTCTAAAATACATTTATTATCTTTGGGATTAACTGCAGTAATTACCCCAATATCACCATTATATACATTATTATCAGAATCATTTACAAGTTGAATAATTTTATCATTTTCCCGATAGATTACATCACCATATTTTATTTCTGACTTTTCTTTACTCTCGGGATTAAAATGGTTTTGCAATAAAATATTTAAATTATCTATCCCATTTTCACCTTTATACATTGGAGCTAATACTTGAATATCTTCTTCTGTTAAATCTTTATTTGTTGATAAATCACAAATTTGTTTTAAAGTTTCTTTAATTTGACTAGATTTAACATCGATAAACTTAAAATCATCTTTTTTGGCAGAAAACTTTTCACTAATGGTTCCCTCTTTAACTTCCTTGGCTAAATATGGAATATAAGAATTATTACTTTGGCGATAGATTTCTTTTAAGGAAACAGTAACAAATTTATTTGAATTAATTAAATCGCTTAAGATAAGACCAGGTCCAACACTGGGCAATTGATTTTCATCACCCACAAAAATTATTTGAGTATTATGATCAATTCCTTTAAGTAAATGATTTAAAAGATAAGTATCAACCATACTTGTTTCATCAATAATAATTACTTTTGGAGTACGGGGATTATGTTCATTATAGGCAAATGAATTATCATCTTTATTCCATTTTAAATAACGATGAATCGTACTTGAGCCACTTCTAGTTGCCTCAGCCATTTTTTTACTTGCCCTTCCTGTTGGGGCTAAAAGCACAATATTTTCATAATCAGCTTCACTATGCCAATCATTAATACTTCTAAACATCTTGACTAAACCATTAATAATTGTTGTTTTACCAGTTCCTGGACCACCTGTAATAATACATATATTATTTTCTATTGCCGATTTAATCGCTAGTTTTTGTTCATCATTATATTTAACTTTAACTTCAAGTTCAACATCACTAAGTAATTTAGCAAATTTGACTATTTTATTCTTTCTTCTTTCATTAATACTAGTTAAAACCTCAGCAATATATATTTCCATTTCATAATTATCAGTTAAATAATACCTATTATCTTCAATCATTAATTTATCTTCTGCAATTGATTTAATTATGCTATTAAATTCATCTTCTTCTAAATTAATATTAAAATTATTTTTTAGATAAAAATATATTTCTTCTTTTAAACTATAAACATCGCCATTAGTAAATGATATTCTTTTTAATGATTCAATAATACAAGCCTTAACTCTAATTACATCATTATATTCATGATTAGTTAAATATATTTTATCTAATTTATTAAATTCAATTTCATCTATTAACGAATATATATCTTCATCAATAATATTAAATATTAGTGAGCCATAACTCTTAATTAGTTTTAAAGCTTCTTTTATTGAAAAACCAACTTTTTTTAAATCAATTAATAATTGATCAGTCTCACCATACTTAATTATAGAATCATGGATCTTAATTGCATTCTTCTCACTTATTCCAGGAATTAATAAAATATTTCCCACCGATTCTTTAATTTTTTCAATACTACTTTCCCCATAATAATCAACTATCTTTTTTGCTGTTTTCTCACCACAACCTTTTATTAACGATGATGATAAAAACTCGATAATTGCATCAACACCTTCTGGTTCAATTCTCTCATATGATGATACTTGAAATTGATAACCATATTTAGGATGATTAACATACTCACCAATTAAGGAATAAGTTTCTTCTTGGTTAACATCTGCAAAATAACCGGAAAAAGTTATCGTTTTATTAACGATATCTTCTAAACCTTCAGAAGCGTATTTAACTTTAAATAAGCCAACTTTATAGCCATTACTTCCCTCAAAAATTGAAGAACGATATTTTCCTTTTATTTCTTGCATACAACCTCTTATCAAAAAATAGCATAAAAAAAGAATATTAGCAATTAATATTCTTAAAGATTAAAAAAATAATTCTTTTTTATAACACTAATTAATATAATAATTAATAAAGCGATAACTCCAATATTAACTAGACTTCTAGAGTTTACAAACGTATGTGGATTAGTAGTATTTGCTGTAGTTTTCTTGGTTGATGTATTATCAGTATTTGTTTCGGTAATATTTGTTGATTTATTATCAGTGTTTGTTGTAGTTTCGACTGTTTTCGAATTTAAAATAGCATCATCAATCTTAAAGTTGGTATAATCATAGATAGTTTGTTCATACAATGTACCACTAGAATTTATTGAAAATCCAGAATTTTCATTTGAATAAGTGTATTCAACTGGGCCAACAAATTCTACATATTTTATAGTTGGATTATCTGTTGCTGAAGAAGCATAATCAAAATATGCTTGTTTTTGTGTTTCATTATATCCTTTATAATCAAATATTTTTTCCGTGATATTATTAATGATTGATGAATAAATGAATTGATGATGAAATAACTGTTCTTGAGATAAACTACTAATATTAGGAATAATAACATGAAGTTTACCACCTTGATCCTTAAAATTAAAAGCTATTGTTATTTCGTTTTTTTCCATTGTTAATGTTGCCTTATCAGCTTGGATATCAAAATTTAATTCTATTTTTAATTCATTAATTTTTGCTTGAATCTCTTCTTTTGAAGTAATTATTGATGAATCAGGATCATCGGGAACATCGGTGTAATAAAATGCTCCATCAGAATAGTATGTTACCTCATTAATGTCAGGCAATTCCGTATTTGTATTACTTAATAATTCTTCTTTCAAATCATTCATTGCTTTTGTAAAAAAATCATTTCCCGCTTTAACTGGTAAAACAAAATTAATAAACATTGCAATTATTAATGAGCAATAAATAACTTTTTTCATATCTAACCTCTATTCTAATTAAATTATTACATGTACGTAATAATAAAAGATTAATATTGTCCTATTAATGTAAATGATATAATCATTCAATTTTTTTATTTATAGTACATAGATTGTTACATTACCTTCAACATATACTTCAAACAATCTCTCTTCTATAAAAGTTTTACCTGCCTGATCTTTTACTATTATATTTATTCCTGAAGTTATATTACTAAACATATCACTATTTGATGCTGCTGGGTTG
>CAZSDG010000050.1:0-6231 GCA_964605575.1 uncultured Muribaculaceae bacterium
ACATAATCATCTATTCCTAAATCAAAACCGTGGAGTTTATCATATTCATCAGTCCTAGCAGAAAGCATAATAACTGGCAAATCTTTATGTTTTTTTATTTCTTTTATTGCTTGATAGCCATCCATTTTTGGCATCATTATATCCAAGACTAAAACATTGTAATTGTTTTTTTTAACTAGTTCAATAGCTTCTAAACCATTTTCAGCTTCATCAACTTCAAAACCTTCATAATTACAATATTCCTTAATTACATCTCTAATTAATTTTTCATCATCAACAACTAATATTTTCATAAATACCTCGTTAATAACTTTAGCTTATTATTGTGAAGTTTTAATGATTAATTTAAATCAACATTGTGATAAATTTCACTAATATCTTCAATGTCATCTAATAAGTTATATAATTTATTAAATAATTCTAATTCTTCACCTGTAAGAGTTATTTTATCTTTGGCATATAATCCAATTTCATCTACTTCATAATCCAAATTAGGATCATATTTATCCAGCACTTCTTTTAATTGTTTAGCATTACTTGGATTAACACTTATTGTAACGTAACCCTCTTCTTCTTCGAAATCACTTATATCAACATTGTTATCTATAAGTAATTCTAATATATTTTCACCGTTGTTTGATTTAAATGAAACAATTGCTAAATAGTCATAGTTGTATGAAACTGAATTAGTAACGCCTATCTTAGCGCCTATTTTATTAAAAGCTGCTCTTACCAAACTAACTGTTCGATTAACATTATCAGTTAAACATTTTACTATTAATGTGCTTTGACCTGGTCCAAATCCCTCATAATTAACTTGAGTATAATCCTCAGCATCATTTCCTTTTGCTTTTTTAATAGCTCTTTCAATAATATCATTAGGAATCTGATTTTTCTTAGCTTTTTCAATTAATTTTTTTAAATTAACATTAGTATCTGGTTCTGGATTGTCTTTAGCAGCTAAATAAATTTCTTTAGCAAATAAAGAATAAGTTTTAGCTTTTACTGCGCCTGTTTTTTGAATTGAAGCTTTTCTAACTTCATATGCTCTTCCCATAAAATCTCCTTAATATTTACAATTTTTAGGTGTTCTTGGATAAGGAATTGTATCTCTAATGTTTTCTACACCAGTTAAATACATAACCAGGCGATCAAAACCCATACCAAATCCTGAGTGAACACAGCCTCCATATTTTCTTAAATCTAAATACCAGGCTATTTGTTCTGGATCAAGACCCATTTCTTGCATTCTATTATATAATTTATCATAGTTTTCTTCCCTTTGAGAACCACCAATTAATTCACCAGCAATCGGGACAACAAGATCAACAGCCGCGACTGTTTTACCGTCTGGATTTAATTTCATATAATAAGCCTTAATATCTTTTGGCCAGTTTTTGATAAATACTGGTCCTCCATAGTAATCAGTAATATATTTTTCATGTTCTTTATGAATATCTTCTTCATAACCAGGTTTAAATTCCCATTCTTTACCTGAAGCTAATAATATATCTACTACTTCTTGATGATTTACACGCTTAAATTCACTTTTAAGTAAATTATTTAATTTATCTAATAAGCCTTTTTCAATAAATTTATCACAAAACTCTAATTCTAATGGACAGCGGTCCATGACATATTTGACGATGAATTTTAACATATCTTCTTCCATATCCATTAAATCTTCTAAGTCATAGAAAGCAACCTCTGGTTCAATCATCCAAAACTCATTAGCATGGGTCTTAGTATTTGAGTTTTCTGTTCTAAATGTTGGTCCAAAAGTATAAATCTTTTTATAAGCTAAAGCCATTGTTTCACCATGTAATTGACCAGAACCTGTTAATAAAGTTTTTTGCCCAAATAAATCTTTAGAATAGTCTGCTTTTCCATCTTTAATAGGTACATGAGCCATATCAAAAGTAGTTACTTTAAACATTTGATCAGACCCCTCACAATCAGCCGTAGTTAAAAAAGGAGTGTGGGCATATATATAACCATTAGATTGGAAGTATTCGTGTACAGCGTGCGCAGAAACGCTTCTAATCCGGTTAATTGCTTGGAATGTATTGCTTCTTGGTCTTAAATGAGCAATTTCTCTTAAAAACTCTAAACTATGTGGTTTAGGTTGTAACGGAAAATCATCAGGACAATCTCCTAATAATTCAAAATTGATTATTTTTAATTCAAAATCTTGATTTTTACCAGAGGATTCAATAACTAACCCTTTTACTTTTATTGCTGAACCAATTTTCAGTTTACTAATTTCTTCAAAATTAGGATTATCTAAATCATAAACTAATTGCATTCTTTTGAAATAGGTTCCATCTGAAAAATCAATAAAACCAAAATCTTTTTGTTTACGATGATTTTTTATCCAGCCACTAATTTCTATTTCTTTATCCATATATTTTTCTATTTTTTCATAAATATCTTTAACATCTAATTTCATAATTCACCTCTATAATATTAAACTTATTCCCATGATAATAGCCCCTATAGCCATTCCTAAATATATATTTTTTTTATTACTTGTCGCCTTTATTTCTGGTAATAATTCAAAAGCTAACAAATAAACAACCATACCTAGTGTAATCGCGACTAATATTCCTGTTAATAAAACATTGATACTACCAATTAAACCACCTAAGATTCCACCCAATAATGTGGAAAGAAGTAAACCAACTATCAATAAGATTGTTTTGGTTTTGTTTTTCATTAATGAACCAATTTGCATTCCAAATGGTAAGTTATGTAACCCAATTGCTATTGCCAGTAATAATCCCGAATTCAAACTTGCGTCACTTACTGAATATATTGCCATTCCTTCTACAAAATTATGGATTACTAAAGAGATAAAAGTCATTATTCCAAGATGATGTAAATGATTATGATGAGTATTCTTTTCTTCATAATGATCATGATGGGGAATAAACTTATCAACAAGTCTTAAGATACTCATCCCAATTATTAACGATCCAATTAATAAACCAAGACTAATTAAAGGATTATCATAATAGAAATTAAAACTTTCCATCGCTTCTGAATTAAGCTCAAAAATCGCTAGTAAAATAAGAACACTAAATGACATCCCAATTGCTACTTCAACCAAATTATTTTTTTTATTAATAAATATAGTTATTAAATAGCCAATTATAAAAAATGAACTAGCTAATAATACCATTAATAAAGCTTGAATATTCATAATATCAACTCCAAATAAATTATAGCACAAAAAAAGATAAAGTTATTAGCTTTATCTTTAAAATATATTATTTTGGATTTTTATATTCGACTTTAGTACATTTTGTATCTTTTAGGGCATATCCTGAAGGACAGCCTTTTACGATGGCAGTTTCAATTTGTTTTGTACAATTTTTTTCCAGATAATGTTAAACCACTAGAACAGTAGCATTCTTTAACAATTGGGTTCTTTAAATAGCAGTTCTCTTATATATCTCAAATAAT
Organism: uncultured Muribaculaceae bacterium; assembly: GCA_964605575.1. Classification (GTDB taxonomy): domain Bacteria; phylum Bacillota_I; class Bacilli_A; order RF39; family UBA660; genus JAAZHN01. The sequence goes on from CAZSDG010000050.1 coordinate 3,466, forward strand.
AAATTACAAGTTTTAATAGCTTCTTTTCTTATCCAATAAGTACATTTAAAAAACCATTGTTTAATAATGGTTCTTATTCTTTTTCTTCAAAAAAGTATTCTTGACTTTTTGGATTTAAACTAAATTTTTCAAATTCACCTTTATAAAATAATGGGAATGCTGCTGCTGCAATCATCGCGGCATTATCCGTACAATACTTCAAAGGTGGAATAGATAAATCGACATTATATTTTTCTGCTAATTTTGTCATTTCTTCTCTTAAATAACCATTAGCAGATACACCTCCAGCAATTACCATGTTTTTAACCCTAAATTTTTGAATAGCCGATTCAACTTTATTAGTTAACTGTTTAACAGCTGCGACTTGAAAGCTCGCTGCTACATCGGCCTTTTCAACATAATTTCCTTTGGATTTTTCATTATTAACATAGTTAACTACATAGCTTTTCAAACCACTAAAGCTGAAATTAAAACTATTATCATTCATAGCCACTGGAAAATTGATACTTGTCTTACCTTCTTTAGCTAAATTTTCTAAATTAGGACCACCAGGATAAGAAAGACCAATTGCTCTAGCAACTTTATCAAAAGTTTCACCAAGAGCATCATCAAGCGTTTTTCCTAAAGATTTAAACTTATAGTCACCTTCCATCATAATCAAATCTGTATGTCCACCACTTATTACAAGCGCAAGTAAAGGAAACTGCATTGGTTTAACCAAATTATTCGAGTATATGTGACCAGCAATATGATGAACTTTTATCAAAGGCTTTTGATAAACATAAGCCAATGTTTTGGCAAATTCTAAACCGACTAATAAACTTCCCATTAATCCTGGAGCATATGTAACTGCGATTGCATTTACTTGTTCTATAGTCATGTTAGCATTTGCTAAAGTATCCTCTAAAACCATTGTGATATTTTCAGTATGCATTCTGGAAGCTACTTCAGGGACAACACCGCCAAAATTAGCATGAATATCCATTTGACTTAATACAGTTGTATATATTTCCTCTGTACCATTTTTGACAATAGAAATACTTGTTTCATCACAAGACGTTTCTATTCCTAATATATAAATATCTTTATCCATTTTATCGCCTTCCCATTAGATAAGCATCCTTACCATTATAATATTTACTTCTAACACTTAATACTTTAAAATCATATTTTTTATATAAACTTATTGCTTCGTGATTATCAACCGCAACTTCTAAAGTAACATTATCATATTCATTATTTTCTAAAACGAATTCTAATAATTTGCTACCAATTCCTTTATTTCTCTCTTCAGGTTTAACTACAACGTTAATAATTTCTAAATAATCTGTCACTAGTGAATAGTGGATAAATCCTAAAACCTTATCTTCTTTTAAATAATTATATATTTTTTCATTTTTGTTGTTTAATATATTTTCTAAAGGAAACAGTTTCTCATAATCATTATTAATTAATTTACCAAGTATATATACATCTTCTTTGTGTTTTATTAAACACTCATCAATCATTATCTACCTCAATATTTTTAATATATAAAGGATTTATTTCATGAGGATTTATTGCAGTTTTATCTTTCATGTATGCAAATATTTCATCAACATTTATTTTAAGATCGTCTTTTAAAACCATTCTTTCTAATTTTTTTTCATGAATGTATTTATCAAATTCTTCAAAACTTAAATAACTTGGTTCTGACATTTCTTCATTAAGTTGATTAAACATTGAAAAATAACAACCCTTTTTATCTGAAAATGCTATAAGCTTTCCAAATCCTACTTTATTACTAACTGCATACATTTCTAATGTTGAAATTGGCTTTATAGGAACGTTAAGGGTATAAGCTAAAGTTTTAGCAATGACTACACCAATTCTAACCCCAGTAAAACTTCCTGGACCAATAACAATAATTATTTCATTAACTTCTTTGATTGTTACTTCTTTTTCACTTAATAATTGATGAAGTGTTGACATCGCAACGGTTGAATGATTTTGTGGAGAAGGGACACTTTTTAAATTTAAAAAATTCCCATCTTTGTAAAGAATCATTAAAACTTCTTCAGCATGTGTATCAATAAATAATGAGTACATATTAGCCTCCTATCTTAGAGTATTGCACTACAAATATCTTCATATTCTTTACCAATTGGTTTGAATAGTAAGACCCTAGTATTTTCACCGACAACGACAAATTTTATTTCTAATCTTTCTTTTGGTAATTCTTTTTTAATTAAAGAAGACCACTCAATAATAGTTACTCCATCTTTAGTAAAGTATTCCGCTAAACCAGTTTCTTTTTCAGTATCTTCTAAGCGATAAACATCCATATGGTATAATGGCATTTCACCATTAAGATATTCTTTTACTAAATTAAATGTCGGAGAAGTAACAACTTCTGTGATTCCTAAAGCAGCAGCAAAACCTTTAACAAAAACTGTTTTTCCACTACCAAGTTCACCATCTAGACAAATAACCATATTAGAAAATTTTTCAGATTCTAAATTTTCTGCAATTCTCATTGTTTCTACTTCACTACGAGAAGTTATTTTATATTCCATTAAATATCACCTAATCTAATTATATGAAATATGTTGTTTATAAACAACTATTATTTGTCAATTGTACACAGTAATAAAAAAAACAACTCATAAAGAGTTGTAAATTTAGTCAAAAAAAATATTGGCAACTACCTATTTTCACTTTCGCTATCGTCGGCGTGTTAGTGCTTAACTACTCTGTTCGGTATGGGAAGAGGTGTATCCACTAAGC
>CAZSDG010000051.1:0-5942 GCA_964605575.1 uncultured Muribaculaceae bacterium
ATGCTGGAGTTCCAGTATTTATGTGCGATGTTAAAGGTGATGTTTCAGGAATGTGCATACCAGGCGAACAAACTGAAGGTATGGAAAAAAGAATCGATAAATTTGGGATAAGAGATAATTTTACTTATAAAAGTTATCCAACTACATTTTGGGATCTTTATGGTGAATATGGTCACTCAGTTAGAACAACCATTTCCGATATGGGGCCAGAACTCTTAGCAAGAATTTTGAATTTATCCGAAGCTCAAGAAGGAGTTTTAAATATTGTCTTTAAAATTGCTGATGAAAAAAACTTATTACTTTATGATTTAAAAGATTTAAAAGCAATGTTAGATTATGTAAATGAAAATAATCAAGACCTAATGCTTAAATATGGTAATGCTCCTAAACAATCAATTGCTTCCATAATTAGAGCTTTAATTCCGTTAGAACAACAAGGAGGTAATTTATTTTTTGGTGAACCAGCTTTAGATATTTTAGATTGGATTAGAACTGATACCAATGGTAAAGGAATGATCAATATTCTTAATTCAGTAAAACTTATTCAAAACCCAAAATTATACGCCACCTTCGTTTTATGGCTAATGGCTGAATTATTTGAAACATTACCAGAAGTTGGCGACTTAGATAAACCTAAAATTATCTTCTTCTTTGATGAAGCACACTTTTTATTTTCTGATGCTTCACCTATATTAATTCAAAAAATAGAACAAGTTGTAAAATTAATCCGTTCTAAAGGTGTTGGTGTTTACTTTGTAACTCAAAGCCCTAGTGATATTCCAGATTCGGTCTTAGCTCAATTAAGTAACCGTGTTCAACATGCCTTAAGAGCTTATACGCCTAAAGAACAAAAAGCTGTTAGAGCTGCTGCTCAAACATTTAGAGAAAATCCGAACTTTAAAACCGAAAGTACAATTATGGAATTAGGAACTGGTGAAGCTCTTGTCTCTTTCTTAGATGAAAAAGGCGCGCCACAAATTGTCGAAAAAGTAAGTATTCTTTGTCCCCAAAGTTATATGGGTCCTGCTCCAGATGAAATAATCAAAAGAATAAACGCTAACAACCCCATGATTAAATATACAAATACATTTGACAGCGAATCAGCTTATGAGATCTTAGCTAAAGAAAAAGAACAAAATGAACAATTAAAAGCCCTTGAGCTTGAAAGAGCAAAATTCGAACAAGAAAAAGCTGAGTATGAAAAATTAAAACAAAAGGAAGAAGCAATCTTATTAAAAAGACAAGAAAAAGAATTAGAAAGAAAAAGATTAGTTGAAGAAAGAAAAGCTGAAAGAAGAAAATCTAGATTAGAATCAGAAATAATTAAAACTGGCACTCAATTATTAAAAAGAGGAATCTTCAGCATTCTTAAGTAAATTAAACAAGCTTAATAGCTTGTTTTAAATTGAAGAAAGCGAGCGACCATGTTATATTCATATTATGAAAAGAAATTATTATGAAAAAGAAAAAATTAGTCATATTAATTTTAACACTGCTTATTATTCCTATTATATTCTTTTTAACTAAAGGGTCTAACGAAAAACAAGTTACTGTTACATTTGATACTGATGGGGGAACAAATATTGCCTCAGTTAATATTAAAAAAGGTGAAAAAATAACTTTACCTGAAGAACCATATAAAGAGGGTTATGACTTTTATCAATGGTTGGTTGATGATAAAGAATTTAATTTTGATGAAAAAATTAAAAATGATATAACAATTAAAGCAACTTAGAAAGCCAAAGAAAATCCAACCCATCCTGATGCAACTGAAGAACCAGTTAAACCTGTAGAAAATAATAAATACAGAGTTACATTCAAATTAAATAATGGTACAAAAAACGTTATTAAAGATGTCATAAAAAATAAAACTGTGGCAAAGATTTCTGATCCAACCCGCTATGGTTACAAATTTAAAGGATGGTATTTAAATAATAAAGCTTTTAATTTTAAAACCAAAATAACTAAAAACATTACTTTAGAAGCAAATTGGGAAAAACTGCCAGACACAGTAAGTTCAAGCAAGCAAAATAGTGAATCATCATCTAGTAAAGCAATTTCTTCTAGTCAAGCAACTTCATCTAGTAAGATTACATCTTCTAGCCAAGTTTCTTCTTCTAGCAATTACACATATTCAAGTAGTGGCTTAAGCTACTCTTCTAATTATAACCCAGATATATATCCGACTCATATTATTTGTTCGATTAATGATCAATCTGTAACTAATTATGATATGGCTGTAGGTGAAAGGGTAAAAGTTAAGATTAGTTTTTTTCCAGAGAATACTACGGTAACAAGCTTAACAAACACTTCTACAAATAACTCTGTTGCACTTATAAATAGTTATAATAATATACTGGCTATAAGTTCTGGTACTACAACTATTAAATTTGAAACTAAAAACAAAAAAAATTGTTCTATCAATGTTAATGTAGAATAATAGCATCTTTAATTTATAAATTAACCCCATATTCATTATAATATGAGGTTTTCTTTTATTATTTAAAAATTATTATTATCTAATATTTATTTTTAGATATAACATTAATACTATTTTATTAATTATTGATTACGAAGTTGATAAGTATGCGACTTTTTCATTTGTTTTTCATCCATACTAAATAACATATACGTAAAAATATCTGATGCTACTTTTAGGGAATTGTGTCTAATTAATTCATTTTCAATAATAAAATAATTATTTGCAATTACTTTTATGTTTTGTAAGCTCTCTAAATCAAGTAATACTTGATCTTTTTGTTCGGTACTTTCATATTTTTTTCTTGATGGTTCATCAATAACGGCACTGTTCGCAACTACAACAGATATTTTTTTTGTACCTAAATATTGATTTAATAAATTAACATGATCAGAAACAGCAAAGTCATCTGTTTCTCCTGGTTGAGTCATCATGTTACAAGCATATAATATTGGAGCTTTAGAATTATCTAAAGATTCTATTATTTCTGGACATAATAAATTAGGAATTATACTAGTATAAAGACTGCCCATACTTAAAACAACTAAATCAGCTTCACTAATAGCGTTAGTGGCCACTTGATTGACAATTGGTTCTTTTTTATAGTAAACATACTCTATTTTATTATTAGCTTCGGTAATATTATGCTCACCTTCAATAATACTACCATCTTTCATCTGGGCCATTAAAGTAACATTATCTTCAGTTAAAGGAATTACTTTTCCTTTTAAATTAAGTAATTTAGATAATAATTCGATTCCCTCACTCATATTACCACAAGTATTGGTCGCGGCAGTTAATAATAAATTACCAATGGTATGACCATTTAAACCACTAGATGTAGCAAAACGATAATCAAGTAATTCTTCAAAAAAAGTTTCTTTACTATTAGATAAAGCAACCAAAACCTTACGAACATCGCCAACTGCTGGGATTCCAAACTCTTCTCTTAGTCTTCCTGTACTCTTACCGTCATCACTTACTGAGACAATCGCACTTATATCAACAGGAAAGTTTTTAAGTCCTTTAATTAAAGAACTCATTCCTGTGCCTCCACCTAACACTACTACTTTTTTATTCATAAGATCAACCATTTCTATTTGTTATTTTACAATAAAAAAAAGGAATTAACAAATTATTTATTTATTAACTATCCTTTCAAATTCCAAAGCTAACTCTTCTAAATAATCTCTTTTTATTAATGTATTTAACCATTCTTTTGGAATAGACTTAATTCCATATATTATTCCTGCGAGTGATCCAGCAATCGCCGCGATAGTATCTGTATCGTTTCCTAAATTAATTGCTTCTAAAATTGTATATTCATAATTAGAGTGATTAAGTAATACCCAAAGTGTAGCTTCTAAAGTATCAACAATATAACCAGATGAGGAGATCTCATCCAAATCATACTTATCAATATCACTATTAAGTATTCTTGAATATTTTTCTAAAGCATCAGAAGAATAATAACTATAGTCAAGTTCTTTTATTTTTTTATAGGCTTCACTCTTATCTAAACCACTTAATAAATAAAGCATATATCTAACATAGATATAACAGCCTAATTTGCTTATCTCATGAGCATGGGTTAATGAAGATAGATCATTTGTTAAAGAAACAATTTCTTTTTCATTTAACTTTTTTGTATGGGCATAAAGCGCAACAGGATAAACTCTCATCAAAGAACCATTTCCATTTGAATAAGTATCAGTTAATCCAGATTTAAGTGGTTCGTAGCCTTTAGAAAAGTTAATGATTGCCCGGATGCAGGTTCTTCCAGCATCAAAATTTTCTCCATTAGGAGTAAATGCCCCATCTCTTAACCAATAATAAAAATTAGTTAGGATATCTTCATAATCAAATACACCCTTTTTAATAAAAGAATCAATTGTGGCGATTGCCATTGAAGTATCATCTGACCACGATCCTGCTGGCACATCATGTTGACCACGACCAATCATTTTTGTTACTGGTTTTTTTTGAAGTCTTTCCCTAATTAAAAATTCAGTCGGTACGCCCATCGCATCTCCAACCGCGTGCCCAATTACACAATCAACATACTTTGACATTTAATCATCTCCCATTAAGTAAATTACTTATAAAAAATTAGAATATAACTCATAATTATACTTATCAAATAAAACTAAAGTAAAGTTAACATCATACTCATTAACTAGTGTTTTTAAAAGATTAATTATATCATTAGCTATTTCTTGATGATTATATCCATGTACTCCGGTTCCTAAACTAACTGATAAAATATCTTTATATCCTTTTTCTTTAATAGTCTTAAATATACTTTTATAACTTTCTTTTAATTCATCTAGATTATTATCATTATAATTTGCATTTGGGCAGTAGATATGTAATATATCGATACCAAGATTAAATCCTGGAGTTATTCTTATCTCATTAACATTCATTACTCTTCTATCAAATGTTGTAAAACAATAATCCATTAACTTAGCACTGCCACTTGCCCGATAAATTGCCTGACAAACTCCACTTCCCTCACTCATAAATCTATTTGCTGAATTTATTATTAGATCTTTACCATCTAAATAATCTAAGATATTTCCTTTGACAATTTCTAATTTAGACATTGTTATGTTTCCTCTCTTTTAAAAATATTAATTGTTTATATAGTGTCTTTCTTTAGACTTATTATAACATTTTGAATTAGAAACTAAAAATAAAAAAGAACTATTCAGTTCTTTATACTCAACTGGTCGGGATACAAAAGGGATTTCCAAATTTCTATTTTAATTTATAAAATCTTCTTTTTTCAAACAAATTTCTATAATCTTTATATCTTTATTAAACTTTTTACCAATATATTCATTACTTTTTTTAAACCCTAAATCAAAAAACACTTTAGAAGAATTACGTTCTTCCTCAAAATTGTCATATAGACTATCAACATTATAAGCATTAAAAGCAATAGCACACAATTGCTTTAAAGCTTCCTTACCATAACCTTTTCCTCTGTAACAAGGTTCTATCAAAATTCCACATTCAAACCTACTATCATTTTCGTTAAAATGGAAGTTTACATATCCAATAAACTTATCATCTTCTTTTCTGACAACATAAGCAAAATATCTGTTTGCCTTTTTTCTTTTTTCAAAATCTATAATCCATTTTTCTTGTGGAAAATCTATACAACCCGTATCATAATGATACCCATCATATGAAACATCCCACCCCGCATTATATTCCATAGCAAGAGGATCAGATAATACTTTCTGCTCATACCAGTATTCATCTAAGTTTGGTTCTTTTAAATATGTTCTCATAAAAAATCTCCTTTAATGTAATTATATAATATTTATCAAAAAAATAAAACTGTGGATTTTATTTCCGCAGTTTTTTATATTAGTTCCCAAAAATTTGGGAATGTCTTTTAAAATGGTCGGGAAATAAAAGGGATTTCCAAATTTTCATCTATGATGTTTTATTA
>CAZSDG010000052.1:0-5935 GCA_964605575.1 uncultured Muribaculaceae bacterium
CCATTAATACCAGGTATTCTTCCTGTATCACCTAATTGCCAAATATTATAAGGTCCTTGATAATCAGTTTTTTTTGTATAGTGGGCTAGCCAAACTGGATAATTATTTAAATTCCAAATATTATTTAAATAATATTTACTACTATAATTCATACCTTGATAACCATGTTCATTAACTGTATCCATAAATGTTTTAGCTAAATTATTTAGATTATTTAGACTTAATTGGAGTTTACTAAAACCACTCCAGGCTTCAAAGTCATAAACTAGTGGGTGGGTTATTTCATAATTTTTAACTTGGTCTATAAGCCAAAGTGCTTGTTCTTTAGCTTCTTTAGTTGTTTTGGCATAAGTATAAAAATAACCACCAACAGGTATTCCTACTCTGTTTGCTTCTCGGACATTTCTTTCAAAATAGGGATCAACTATATATTCACCAGAAAAACCTTTTTGATAGCCGACTCTAAGCATAATAAATTCAACTTTATTTGCTTTTAATAAATCAAAATCTACTTCACCTTGCCATTTGGAAATATCTAAACCGATTAATGTATTAGAGTTTTTATGTTCTTCATAAATACTTTGATAATCAATCTTAGCTCTTGGGATTGGTTTACTAACCGTTACACTACTAACAATATTTAATTTAAAATCTTTGATACTTTCATTATTTGATGAATCAGTAACTTTTAGTTTTAAATTATATGTTCCGTTTTTTGAAAAGTCATATTCACCAATTATTTCTCTTTTTGGATTTGAATCGTAATTATCTGCTGAGAAAAAGCTATGAATTAATTCAGGATTACTGTTTATTTTATAAGTTAAACTACTTCCCCCTAAGATTAAAGGTTTAATTTGATCAACTACTTCATAAGTGAAAGTAAATTTTCTTTTTTTATTTTTTGCTTCATAAAATACATTCATTGTTTTTGAACCTATTGCTTCGGTATCAATAACTGAATCAAATAATTTACCTTCCTTAATCGTAATAAAATCTTTTAAATAATATTCCTTATTAACATCTAATTGTATATTATCTTTTACTTTAACATAAGAATCATCTTCGATAACTGATTCAGGTTTATTATTAAATACTAATATAATAATCACAATTAATCCTATTAGTAAAACTCCAAGTGTATATGGTAAGTATTTTTTCATAAATTATCACCTATAAATATAATAACATGATATAATTAATATTGTAGAAAAGGATGATATAGATGGAAGATAAAATTTGTCAATCTTGCGGAATGGCGATGAGTGAAAAAGATGATACAGTTGGGACAAACTTTGATGGAACAATGAGTTCTGAATATTGTTCTTATTGTTACAATCTTGGTGAATTTTTAGTTGATACAACTTTAGAAGAATTAATTGAAGAAAGTATTCCCCTATTGATGAGTGATGATAATAATTGGGATGAAGAAGAAGCAAGGGAATATATGTATAATCACTTATCTAAATTAAGAAGATGGCGTAAAAAAGAAACAGTTTTAGAAATGGAAAACAATTAAAAGGAAGCGGTTGCTTCCTTTTAATTATAAATAAGCAATTGATGTTGAGCTCTTGTTACGGCTACATACATTAAATACTTTTCTTTCTTTGTAAAAGGATTGCCAATTTGATTATAGACAATTACGGCATCAAATTCTAAACCCTTAGCCATATAAACTGGAATAACAACTAAACTTTTTGTAAACTTAGTTGTTTTTTCTTGGATTAAAGAAACACTAACATCATTTTTGATTTCTTCATATATTTTATAAGCTATTAAATCATCTTTACATATAATTGCTACCGAAGAATATTTTTTTTGCAATTCATTTATATCAGTTATTAACTCAGTTTTTAAATTTCTTTCATGTTTTCTAATAACTGGATTTTTTTCACCTACTCTAATTGCTGAAACATGATTTAAACCTAAGATTTGATTAGAATATTCAATTATCTCTTCACTAGAACGATAACTTTTAGTTAGTTCTAAATAACAAGTGCTGCCCCCAAATAATTCAGCTAAATCATTTAAACTAGTATATTGATAATAGGGATTTATTGTTTGATTAATATCTCCTAAGATTGTTAAATTAGCATTTTTAAAGATCCGAGCAATTATTATATATTGAATTTTGCTATAGTCTTGAGCTTCATCAATTACTATATGCTTTATTTCACCTTGGTAATTAAAGCTTTCAAGTAAACCTTTAATAAAAGTGAAAAGTAAAGCATCTTCATAAGAAATTTTCTCTTGATCAGTAAAAGCACTTATTTCACTATTACTAAGTTTCATCTTACTAAATTCACTTTTGTAAAAATCACTATATATTTTTACATAATTTTGTTCTAAATTAAATGATCTTTTTAACTGAGCATAAAATGAAGCTTTTTTCTTTAAAGAACCTTTATAATATTTTTCTGATAATTTCTCTGCCATTTCTTCAAGGCGATTAAATATTGGTAATTTACTAAACCTTTTTAATAAATCATTTAATTCTGAAATTGTTACTAAGTTTTTTTCAACTTGAATATCTTTAGTAAATTTAAGACTATTATTTAAATTTTTAATATATTTAATTAAATCAAAAATTATTCCATCACTTTGTTTATAAACTACTAAGTCTTCTTTAGCTACTCTATTTTGATAAAATCTAGCAATAAATTCCACGAATGATTCGACTTCATTATATTCAGTTATCATTGTTTTTAAATAATCATGGAAAGTTGTTTGCATGGTATTTTCTTCACCAAGCTCTGGTAAAACGTTAGATATATATTCACTAAACACTTGATTAGGTGAAAATATTAAAACATTTTTGGCTGATAAGTTTTGAATCTTATAAAGTAAAAATGCAATTCGATGTAGGGCTACTGAAGTTTTACCACTACCCGCTATTCCTTGAACTATGATATTTTTATCTACAACATTTCTGATTATTTTATTTTGTTCTTGTTGTATAGTATTAACAATATTTTTCATTTTATCTGATGATGAGGTCGCGAGTACTTCTTGGAGTAATTCATCATCTACTGATAAACTATTATCAAATACATGGACTAACTGCCCATTTTCAATCTTATATTGCCTTTTTCTTAATAATTCACCTTTGATTATGCCGCCTGGTGCTTCATAAGCACAGGGACCTAATTCATAGTCATAAAATAAACTACTAATCGGACTCCGCCAATCATAAATTAAATGGGTTTCATTTTCATCAAGAAGATGAGTTAAACCAATATAAATTAATTCTTTTTTATTATCTTCAGTAAATATTATTGAGCCAAAATAAGGATTATTTTGAATCTTATATAACTTCTTAAAATAATCAGCACTTTTTAAAGCTAAATAAATTTCTTCTTCATTAATTGCAATTAAACTTTTCATCTCAGTTGGGTCCATCTCAGTTTGATTATCCCAAATATACTTTTTAAATTCAGTAATCTTCTCTTCTTGATCATAAAACTGCTGACCTAATTCCGAGATTTTATCTCTAATTACCTCTAATGTTTTATTTAATCTAACAACTTCTAATTTTAATTCCTTTGGAGGGATTGATCCCTTTGGTTCAGCACTTTTCATATTACCCTCTTAATCTAGTTTAACTATTTTATCAGCTATATCTTTTATTTTTTGATCATGTGTTGAAATAATAATTGTATGATCTTTAGACAATTCAGTTAAGATTTTAATTAATTTCTTTTTGGTACTGTTATCTAATAGATCAATACCTTCATCAAAAATCATAATCTTACTATCTTTAATTAAAATTCTGACAATTGAGATTAATTGTTTAACAACAGCATTAAAATTCGCATTATTATTAATCTTAGTATTATAATCTCCTTCAATATTATTTAATAAATCATCTAAACCAATTTTTTTAGAAACTTCAATTATTTTTTCGTAATCAGAATCAATTAACATTAAATTATCTTTAAGACTCATATTAAAGAAAAATGGTTCTTCTCGACTTATAGAAAATAATTTATAATATTCTTCATCTCTAATCTCATTAATATCTATTTCATTTAAAGTAATTTTCCCTTCATGTTGTTTATTTAATTTTAATAATAAATCATATACCCCTGTCTTTGCTCCACTTTGTTTACTATCAATTACGGTTATTGCATTAGGATTAATAACAAATGATACTTTATTTAAAGTTGGATTACTCTTATATCCATATAAGACTTTATCAAAACTTATCTTACCATATATATCATCATTAGGTAAATTATCTAATTTAGGTTTCACTCTACTGTGTTCTTTAATTTTATTTAATCTATTTAATGATAAATTTAATAATCTAAAATCTAAATTAATCGTTAAAATCATTGAGAAATTATCAATAATTTTTTGATAATAATTATAAATAACTAAGATAACTCCAATTTCTATTTGACCATTTTTAAGTAAAATAATTCCATAGAAAACTGAAGCTAATCGAATTAATTCCCAAAGTAATAAATAAGTTTGGTTAAAATAAGCTGCCTGATTATTATACTTCCTACTTGCTTCTAAATAATCACTCATTTTTTTACTTAAACGATTAAATATTTTCTCAAAAATATTAAAACTTTTTATTTCTTTAACACCCCAGAAATATTCACTAGTGGATGAAGCTAAATCATCTTGATTTAACTTAGTTTGATGATTTAGTTTTTGTAAGATTTTTGTAGTTTTTAAACTAAATAAGAAAATTAAAATACTACAAACTACAACAACGATAAATAAATAAATATTAAGTTTTAAAAAATAAGAATAAATAAATAAAAATTCTAATAATTGAACAATTCTAATAACTAAATTAGTATAAAAAGAAGCGACGACATTAACATCATTAATAACCATATTTGAGTACTCACCAATTGTAAATCTAGATAAACTAAAAATAGAATTATTATTGGTCATAACAATATATTTCTCAAAATTACTTTGATACTCTTTATTATACAAACGATGATAGACATAATTATTAACACTTTCAGATATTCGATATAAGACTGCACAAATAGCTAAAAATATTAAATTTCTAACTGCTCCTTCATAATTACCTTTAGATAACTCATTAATTAAATTACCAAGTAAAATAGGAATTAATAATAATAATCCCCTTAAAGCAATTGAAATAAGTAACTTAAAAAAGTATCCCCAAGGCGACACTTTAATAGCTGATTTTAATTCTTTCATAAATCTACTCTTCATATTCTCACCATCACCATTTTATCATATATTTCCTTAATTATGTTATACTTGACACAATAGAAAGGAATTATTATGAAAAAAACAAAAAACCAATATCGAACAAATTTAATTGGTCAAGAATTAGCCAGACAAAATAAAATTGCTACTCTGGTTTTAATTTCGCTTTTAATTGTTAGTCTTCTTTTATTCTTAAAACATAACTTGGATTTGGCTGATACAACAGATTTTTGTTGTAATCTATCATTATTTAACCTTATTAAAAATTTATTTGTTCTTCTAACAATTCTGGCTTTATATAATAAAGTATTATTAATTGTAATCTATAATTATGGTTATTATCGTTGGAAAAATTCATTACCAGTTAAAGTTGTTAGTGATAAAGTTTTAGCCAAAAGAAAATTTAAAGGAGTTAAAAAAATAAAAGTTATTAGACATTTACTTATTCCCTTAAATTGGCTCCTTTATATATTTGGTTCATTCATTTTTTCTGTTTCTGAAGGACATCAAACTCTTTGTTGTCCTGGAGAATATACTAGATTCGGAACTGACTGTATAAGTAATGGTAGTTTTTTTGCTCTTATTGCTATTTTTATTCTTTCAATTATAATCATTATTTTGACAATCTATTATTATTACCAACGAAATTTATGGTTAAAAAACAAAAATATTTAACACTTCTTAATTACAAATGTTATAATTAAAATAATAGAAAGGAAATAAAGATGAAATCGTA
>CAZSDG010000053.1:0-5051 GCA_964605575.1 uncultured Muribaculaceae bacterium
TAGTCGTTTATTTTTTATTTTAGTACTTTTCGTGCACTTTCTATTTTATTCAACCCTCATGTGCTTGTCAATGATTCTAATTCTAAAACATTATATGACGATTGGTTAAATAATAACGACTCATGTGCTAGTCAATGATTCTCATTCAAAATATTATATGATGATTGGCTAAATAATAATGTTAATTGTATTGACTTTGTTTAATAATCTGCCTAAAACAAAATTTTATACCATTTAATATAAGTATTTGTTATAATTTATTTAGGTGATTAATAATGGAGCCTCCGACTAAACGTTTGTTTTTTAATTATTTTTTTATATTTCTTTATTTAGAATTATTATTTAAAATAGTTATCTTTGGTTTTAAGAGTGTATTTACATTTGATACTGTGATGATGATTATATTTATATTACCTATTTCAATGTTTTTTACATTAATTAGTAAGGTGTTTAAGGCTAAGATAAATGTTTTTTTAGTTAGTATATTTACTTTTATTATTTGTTTTTGGTATGGGATAGAATTATTTATTAAAAGAATATTTAATTCTTTTTTTTCTATTTCTTCATTAAGTATTGCTGGTCAAGTCGCGGATTTTAAAGAAGAAGCAGTAAGTATGCTACTAAGTGATTGGTGGATAGTTCTTTTACTTTTTGTGCCTTTTATATATATTTTAATGATGAATAAAAAAATTGATCTATTTAGATATCATAGGGTAGATTGGTTGAAGAATGGTTTAGTATTTTTAGCAATGATATTAGTTTTTTTTCTAGTATCATTCTTTACTAAATCAGTTCATCAAACTCATAAATTATTTTATTATGAAGTTAATAATGACTTAAATATTGAAAAAATGGGTGTTAGTGCAGGTACTTATTTAGAAGTTAAAAGAATAATAATTCCTTTTGAAGAAAGTATTGTTATTAATCCAAAAGATAAACCTTCAAGTAGTAAAAAAGAAGAACCAGAAGAAATTGTTTATAAACCAAATATTTTAAATATAGATTTTGAGACAATGATTAGTAATGAAAAGGGTAAGACTTTAAAAAGAATGCATGAGTATTTTAATAATGATACAGGAACATTACAAAATGAATATACGGGCTTCTTTAAGGGAAAGAATTTAATATATATAGTTGCTGAGAGTTTTAGTGATATTGCAGTTTCAGAAAATTTAACACCTACTTTATATAAGTTAACAAATGAATCATTTGTTTTTGAAAACTTTTATACACCGGTTAATTTAAGTACTATTGGGGGAGAGTTTCAAGCAATAACGGGTTATTTTGCTGATCTTGCAGTTTTAGGTAAACAGTGGAAAACGGGATCAACTAATAATTCATTTGGTTTAGCGCATAAATTTAAAGAAATAAATTATAATACATATGCATTTCATAATCATACATATGTATTTCAAAGTCGTCATGTTTATTTAAAGAGTTTAGGTTTTAATAATTATATAGGTTGTAAGAATGGCATGGAAAAATTAATTAACTGTAATATATGGCCAAAGAGTGATATTGAGTTATTTGATAAAACGGTAGATAAATATGCTTCTAATGAGCCATTTATGACTTATTATATGACTAATTCTGGTCATATGAAGTATGAAAATACTTGGATGTATAAAAAATATAAAGATATTGTTGGTAATTTACCATATAATTTAAAAGTAAAAGGATATTTAGCATCTGCGGTTGAACTTGATAAAGCTTTAGAAAGATTAATTGAAAAATTAAAGGAAAATAATGTCTTAGATAATACAGTTATTGTTTTAGTCGCGGATCATTATCCCTATGACTTTACATTGGATGAAGTTAATTCGGTTAATAAAACTAATAAAGATGAAGTAATCGAACAAAATAGAAATAAATTAATTATTTGGAATAGTAAAATGGAGAAAAAAGTAATAGAAAAGATCGCTAATCAAATTGATGTAATTCCAACTGTTTATAATTTATTTGGAATTAATTATGATTCAAGATTATTTATGGGTAAAGATATATTAAGTACTGAACCAGGACTGGCTTTCTTTAAAAACCGTAGTTGGGTAAGTGATTATGGGAAGTACTATTCTAAAACAAAAGAATTTGTCCCAACTTCCGAAAAACAAATTCCTGAAGATTATGTTAAAATAGTTAATGGAATTGTCGGCAATAGAATTAATATGAGTAGATTAATATTCGAACAAAATTATTATGCAAAATTGAGGTGATGTTTAATGTGTGGAATAGTTGGAATAGTTAGTAAAAGTAAAAATAAAGAAAAAGAACTGAAGAAGATGATGGATAGAATTCGTCATCGTGGACCTGATGGTGATGGTAATTATATCGATGGTGACTTTGCTTTAGGACACCTAAGATTATCCATAATTGACCTTAAAACAGGTTCACAGCCAATGATTAGTCAAAACAAAAACTTTGTTATTGTTTTTAATGGGGAAATATATAATTATTTAGAATTAAAAAGTGAATTAGAAAGTCTTGGTTATAAATTTAAAACTAAAAGTGATACAGAAGTATTATTAACTATGTTTGAAGAATATGGTGAAAAAATGTTACCTAAACTAAGAGGGATGTTTGCTTTTGTTATTTATGATAAATTTAGAAAAGAAATATTTGGGGCTAGAGATCACTTTGGTATTAAACCACTATATTACTATCATAAAGATGATGTATTTTTGTTTGCCTCAGAAATAAAAGCATTTATGGATCATCCAAAATTTAAAAAAGAATTAAATGAAAAAGTATTACCATTATACTTATCATTTAATTATTCACCAACTGAAGAAACATTTTTTAAGGATGTTAAAAAGTTAGAACCAGGAAGATTTTTTAAATATAGTGATGGAGTCTTACAAATAAATAGATATTTTAAAATAACTTTTGATGAAACAGAAAGACCATATAAAAAAACAGTTAATGAAATAGATAAAGTAATAAAAGATTCAGTTAATAAGCACTTAATTAGTGATGTTGAAGTCGGATCATTTTTAAGTAGTGGGATTGATTCTTCATATATTGTTTCATTAGCTAAACCAAAGAAAACATATACGATTGGTTATGAAATCTCTAAGTATGATGAAACAAATTATGCTAAAGAATTGGCAGATATCCTAAAATTAGAAAATAAAACTCATATCATTACTAAAGAAGAATACTTTAAAGAAGTACCAAATATTTTATATCATTTAGATGAACCATTATCAGATCCAGCCGCGGTTAGTTTATATTTTGTATCTAAATTAGCTAGTAAAGATGTAAAGGTTGTTTTATCTGGCGAAGGCGCGGATGAATTATTCGGCGGTTATAACTATTATAGAGAAGTAGTAGATATGGCATTTTATAATAAGATTCCTTATTTTATCAGAAGACCAATTGGATTACTTGCTTCACTATTTGGGGAAAGAAGAGGGATAAACTTCTTAGTTAGACGTGGACAAAAATTAGAAGATAATTATATTGGAGTTACAAAAGTATTTAGTGAAAAAGAAAGAAAGAAAATATTACTTAATACAGATAATATAATTAAAAATAAAGAAATAACAAAACATATATATGAAGAACAAGCAGGTCAAAATGATGTAATTAAGATGCAAGCAATCGATATAAATTTTTGGTTAATTAAAGATATTTTACAAAAAGCGGATAAAATGACAATGGCTTCTTCAATAGAAGGTCGAGTACCATTTACTGATATTGAAGTATTTAATGTCGCGAGAACATTAAATTTTGATGCTAAAGTTACAAAAGAAAATACTAAAGTAGCTCTAAGAGAAGCAGCAAAAAGATATATTCCAACAGAGGCTTATAATAAGAAAAAGTTAGGTTTTCCAGTCCCTTTAAGAGAGTGGCTGAAAGAAAAAGAAATATATGATAAGATAAGGGTAGATTTCAACGGTGAGGTTGCTAAAAAGTTTTTCAAAATAGAACAAATTAATAAAATATTAGATGACCATTACTTAGGAAAAAAAGATAATTATAAAAAAGTATGGACTATTTATTGTTTTATTATTTGGTATAAACAATATTTTTAGAAAGGTTGATAAAATGAACAAAACATTATTAATAATGGCAGCAGGCATGGGAAGTAGATTTGGTGGTTTAAAACAAATTGAACCTATCGGACCTAATGGAGAATTCTTAATTGATTACTCAATATATGATGCAATTAAAGCAGGATTTACAAAAGTAGTATTTATCATTAAAGAAGAAAACTATGATGTATTTAAAGAAACAATAGGAGCAAGAATTGATGATAAAATACCTGTTGAATATGTATTTCAAAAATTAACTGATTTACCAGAAGGGATAAGTTTACCAGAAGGTAGAGAAAAACCATGGGGTACAGGACATGCAATTATGAGTGCTAAAAACAATATAAATGAACCATTCGCAGTTATAAATGCTGATGATTTCTATGGTAGAGATTCATATATGATTTTAGCAGATCACTTAGATAATAATCCAAATAGTTGGGTTAATATCGGTTATATGGCAACAAATACATTAAGTGAATATGGACCTGCTAAAAGGGGAGTATGTAATCAAGATGGTGACAACTTAATTAGTATTACTGAAAGCTCAGTCGAAAGAAAAGATGGAATAATAACTGCATCACCTCTTAATGGCAGTGAACCATATACTATTAATGATGATACATTAGTATCAATGAATATGTTTGGTTTTACTCCAGATTTATTCCAAATACTAGATCGTGACTTTGTTAAGTTTTTAAAAAATAACAAAGATCCATTAAAAGGAGAATTCTTAATTCCAGATATAGTCGCAAGATGTGTTGAAAATAAAGAAAAAGAAGTAAAACTCAAAAAAACAACCGCTAAGTGGTTAGGTATGACTTATAAAGAAGACAAAGACATGGTTATCAAAGAAATAAAAAAATTAGTTGATAATGGTGAATATCCAAATAATTTATGGGACTAATAAATAGTCCTTTTTATGTGTCAAGTAAAGAAAATAAAAATGAAAAAACAAATAAAATATGTTAAACTTAACATAGTGATAATATGAAAGATAAAAAACTATTTATTACA
>CAZSDG010000054.1:0-4944 GCA_964605575.1 uncultured Muribaculaceae bacterium
TTAATTACAAATGTTATAATTAAAATAATAGAAAGGAAATAAAGATGAAATCGTATTATGAAATTGAAAAAGACAAAATAAAAGAATATAAAAAAGAATTTAAAGAAACTCCTGGAGGAAATGTCTTAGAAAAGAAAAAAATAATTGTTTATTCCTTATTCTTTACATCTTTAACAATCTTATTTTTTTATTACTTTATATTATTAGTCCTTACTTCTAAAAACTTTCAAACAGACTATTCGGAATTTTTAGTTCATATTGGTCTATATAATGTCTTCTTATTAATAATGTCTATTGTTACATTAATATTTAAAATGGTCTATTGCTATTGCTTTGCATCTTGGTTAAAAGTAAAACATAAAATTCATATGTAACACAATAAAACAGTCACTTGACTGTTTTTTTTAACACACTAATTCTTGATGATCTTGGCTAATCTAAATACTTTGTATTCTATTTAATATTTAACACTTTTTTTGCAGATTCAATTTGGGCGCTGAATGTTGCACCATTTGACCAAGTTATGTATTTGTTTAGTTCCTTTAATTCAACAAATTTTCTTTCGCTTATTTCCCACTCTTCTTGAAATGGTAAAATCTCTTTTGTTTTTGCTGTAAAGCGTAATTGATAGTAAACATTTCCATCTTCAACAACTTCAACTGCTCCCAAATACTTTATATCCTTTAACGAAATACAAGATTCTTCCATGACTTCTCTTATTAAAGTTTCTTCTTTGGTTTCTGAAATCTCTGGATGTCCTCCTGGAATGGTCCAAGTTTTTCCGTTTTTCACAATTAGAAGTTGATTATTATCATTAAAAATATATCCACTAACTTGTGTATATTTTTGCTCAGTTATTTCAAATGATTCTTTCCATAGCATTTTAACATTTTCAGAAATTTGTTCATAGTTTTTCATAATTCTTCTCCTTAAATTAAATATATTTATACGACCTTATCTTACTTTAAAAAAATAATGGTAATTTAACTGTATATAAAGTTTATCAGATTATTCTTATCTCTTAAAGAGTAAAAGTCAGTCAATCGACTGTTTTATTTTGAATATTTAATTATTATTGTCAATAATTCGATATTAATTATTGGAAAAAATGAAATTTAAGATTCTTTTTGAAACAGCAATTGTTCTAACTTTAATATCTTTTACTTTCCAAATTGGCACTTGTTCATTTTGATACTTTTTAACTATTTCATTTGAAAGTAAAAAAATACTATCTTTATATCCTTGTTTTTCTTTTATTGAACTTTGAATTTTAGTTCTAAACCAAGCGTTCCCAATTGAGCGATTAATATTTTCTTCTAATAAAATTTTATTACCTAGTTTATTAACTACTGATAAAAACTCATCATTATCAACTAGATCCGCATCTAAGCGAATTTGTTCAATATTTTGACCACTTTTTGGCATGATGTGTTCAATATCATATTTATCAGGTAAAGTAAATTTCTTATTATTTTCTTTTGCGAAAATATATTCATCTAGATAAACCAGAGGGTTATTATTATAGTCAAGAATACTAGATTCAATATCTTCTTTTTTCCAACTATCAGCAATATGATTATTGATATTAGTAATTATTTCTTCTAAATCTATGTTTATATCAACAAGTTTTATGTTCAAGCCAAATAAAAATGTTTTGAATTTTGAACTTGAATAACCAATATCAACAACTTCTAAAACTGAAAATAACTTTAATAATGGTTGAGCTATCTTTTCAACAAGATTTTCATTTATTTCATCAAATTCATATCTGTTAAGATATGAAATCAAATATAGTTTAATATTTTCATTAAATTTAAAACAAAGTTTAACTATAGAATAATCACTTATTTTTTCCCAAATTTTGGCTATTTTTAATAACTTTGCAGTTAGAGTAAGTGGACTTTCTAACAAAGTCTTATTAAGATCTGTATAATACCTTCTAAGACCTGGAGTTGTTACATTTACTGCACCTGAATCTTTAGATATATACTCTTTATCTAAAGCTCGTTTAATATACATGTACTGCATTAATACTGTGTCTAATCCCACAATCTTCTTTGATTCAAGTTCTGCTACTATTTTTTTTAATTCTTCCCAGTTAGTATTGAAATCACTTCTATCATCACCAGAATTGGAGTATAATTTCGCTGAAATGATATCAGCATCTAATAATGGCATGCCATCAGAGTTTAAAGAGTTAAACATCGTTATTGCTTGTTCTACATTCCAACTACGTATTTCGATTATTTCAGTTTTTTCTAAGATGTTTTCGGCAAAAGTATTAAGTTGAGAGGCAGTAAGACTATTAAATTGTTCATGAAAATATTTAAAGTTACGAAAATAATTGGTATACCTATTATCTTTTTGTTTATATTTAATCTTCTCTACTTTGTCCTCAGCAACTATGTAATTTTCACTATTTAATATTTTTATTAATTCCTCTTTATATAGTTCATTAATTGAGTGGTTTTCAACGATAATTCTGTCAATTACATAATTATAATCTTTTAAGACATTATCAATTTCTTCATCTTTTGCTTTATATAACATTTTAATTATTCGATCTCTCTTCATCTTAAGTGCTCTTGCTAATCCTCGAGAGTCTTCATCTTTTTCAGTTTCTTCAATTGCTTGATTTAATCTAATCAATAAAGCTTTAAATAATAAAATAAAAGTAGTTGTTCTTTGTTGACCATCGATTAAAACTAACTTAGTATCGCCTTCTTGACAATTAATAATAATTGTTCCAAAAAAATATGGATCGGTTCCATTATTATTAATAAAATTTTCTAAATCTTGCCAAAGTTTTTCACAATGCTTTAACTCCCAAGAATACGCTCTTTGATATTCAGGTATTATAAACGTAGCATTATCAACTAAACTTAAGTAATCACCAATCTTTTTTAGACCTGGTTCTATGTTTTTTCTCATTATATTTTCTCCTTCTTTTTCTAAATATTTTAAATATTATTTGTTTTTATTATAGCATATATTAACGTGCTCTATTAATCACATATTTTTTTGAAACACCAATATAATTAGTAAACCCAAAAAACAGTCAATCGACTGTTTTATTTTGAATATTTAATTCTTCTCTAATATTCAAATCTTGTTTCCATCTTTTATGAATAATAAACGCTAATCTAATAATAGAAATAGCTAGTGTTAAAAGTATAACAACAAACTTATTCGGTTTACCATAAATGTTACTATCAATCAAATGATTAACAAAAAAATAGATGGGAACAGCAAGTAATACAGACTTAATATAATCAGAAACTAATAAATATCTCATAGAGCCTACTTTCTAATTCAATTATAACATGTATTATATTAATCATAAATGTTATAATATATTTAATAAAATGTAGGAGGCAATATGAAAAAGAAAATTATTATTTTATTATCAATTACTATACTATTCTCATTTGGCTGTGATAAGGAGGTTGTGAGTGAGAATAATGATGTATCAAATAAAGTAGAAGAAAAAACTTTGAAAAATGTTATAATTGATTTCATTAAAAATGATGACAGCACAAAATATAGTTATTTTAATCCCAATATAGCTTGTACCGTTTTAAAAACAGAAAAAATAATATATGCAAAAAAGTCTTACTTTATTTTAGATAACGGGGATATTTATACTTTCCCGCTTGATAAAAGAGATCATCAAAATCCAAGTCTAAGTTGTCAAAAATACAATACACCAATTAAAATAAAAGAATTTCGTGGTGATAGACTAATTGATAACAATGGTAATTTATATGTATTTGTCAGAGAATTAGGTGAATCAAAATGTAATGATTTTCTGCCAAAATGTTTATTATTACAAGATAAAACATTCATTAATGATCAGTTCTATTATATAGATAAAAATAAATATCCAGATGGTAACAATTATACTTATAATAGCTTATATGCCCTAAAAAGTGACGGTAATATTTATGATGTTATTTTTGCTAGAAATTCCCAAACATATAAAAATATAATATATAAACAAAGTATTGCTTTTTCTAAAAATGAATATGGTTTTATTAAATCTTTCCATTTTTGGGACACTCAAGATAAAGATAAAAGCAATATTAAATTTTCAATGTTTACTGATGATAATTACTATTTCATTAAAAAAATTGAAAATGATGAGCATCCACTTAAATTAGTAAAAAGTAATATATATGCAAAATACAAAGATGAAATAAAATTTGCCAATGAACATATTATTATACTTAAAGACAACACAACATTTGATACCAATATTTTAAACCTTATGGAATATACAATAGTAAAAGATTGGAATTAATATGCATGAATACCGGTAAATTTAGAAAAACAAATAAAATTGATGATAATAAATATCATAAGTATAAAAAATTAGATCAAATAAATACTCTAATAAACTATGTTCTTCTTAGTTCTATTAGTTTTATTGTAGGAATTAATATTGGTCAAGCCCTTGTAAAATCAAGTAATAACCTTTGCAATACCTGTGGAGCCCCAAGACCAAATCCTGCTGTTGAATATTTTGAAAAATTACTAGATGGAATAATGATCTTATTTTTAATAGTGTTTGGAATAAAGATTATTATTTTAATAATTAGAAATATTTATCTAAAATCATTAAAGAATAATAAAAATCTTAAAAAACACCTAGAAAAGAAAAATTCCTATTTTAAAACAAAAACTATTAAACAAATAGTCATCTTTATTTTATTAACTATAATAATCACTTTTATTACATACTATTATTTAAATCATTAACAAGATTAAATATTTTTAATAAATCTACATTTAGGATAATTAGAGCAACCAATAAATGGACCTCTTTTACTTACTCTTTCAACTAACTCTCCAGAACATTTAGGACACACTTTTTGATTAATTAATTCTTGTTCTTCTTCTTTTTCACCACTACGCTTATAAAATATCATTTTTTTCATTCGCACA
>CAZSDG010000055.1:0-4648 GCA_964605575.1 uncultured Muribaculaceae bacterium
TATAGAAACAATTGTAATAAATAACTTCTTATCTTTCATATTATCACTGTATTAAGTGTAGCATAATGCTTTTATTATATTTAGTTTTTATTATCTATTTGACATTTATTAGTTTGGCAATGACTTTGTTATTTTTTATTTCAGTAATAATAACTTTATATGTTTTATTTGGAACTAACTTTTCATTGATTATTACTTCTAAATAGTTATCAGTATGACCAATACTTATTTCAGCAACTTGTTCAATTAATACTTCTACTTCCTTGTTAATAAATATTTTTGCATATTCTAATTCTTGATTATTAGACATTTCAATTATTTTTTTGACCCTTGTTTTTTTTGTTTTACCATCAATTTGACTAGTTAACTTTGCCGCGACTGTACCTTTTCTAATTGAATAAGAAAAAGTATGAATCTTTGTAAATTTAATTAGCTTTAAAGTAGCAATTGTTTCTTGGAAATATTCTTCACTTTCACCAGGAAAACCAACAATTAGATCTGTTGTTAAATTAATATCTGGCCGTATTTTTCTTATTTCTTTAACTTTGTCTAAAAAATAATCTACATTATATTTACGATTCATGGCTTTTAAGATCTGATTTGAACCTGATTGAATTGGGATATGTAAATGGTTGCATATTTTTGGATTGTTTTTTAATTCTTTTAGAAATTTATCGTTTATTTCAGTTATTTCAATTGAAGAAATTCTAATTCTTTTTAATTTATCTATTTTACTAATTTCTTTAATTAAATCTGTTAAATCTTTATCATTACTTGAATATGAACCTGTATGAATGCCAGTTAAGACTATTTCTTCATGGGTTTTAGCAAGTGATTTTATTTCATTTATTGCTTCATTAAAATCTTTTGATCTTACTCTACCTCTAACATAAGGAATAATACAATAAGAACAAAAATTATTACAACCATCTTGAATTTTAATGAATGCTCTTGTTTTTGAATCATATTTAATAACTTCCATCTTTTCAAAATCAACATTGTTAAGATCGGCAAATTCAATTATTTGTTTGTTTTCTTTTAGATACTTATATATATAATCAATTATTTTTGATTTATAATAATTACCAAGGATAATGTCCGCTTCAAGATATTCTAAATCCTCTTTTTTTGTTTCAGTAATACAACCACAGACAATAATTATAGCTTTTGGAAATTCTCTTTTGTATTTTCTAATCATTTGTCTTGATTTAGAATCCGCTTGATTTGTTACTGTACAAGTATTAATAATACATATATCTGGATTATTATCTGATAATATAAAACCATGATTAATTAATTGTTCTTTAATCATTTCACTTTCATAGTTATTTACTTTACAACCTAATGTTTTTATTAAAAATTTCATAATTACCTCTTTAAAAAAAGCCCGAAGGCTTATTTACTTAATTTACTTTGGAGTTTTTTAAGAGCCAATAAAAAGTCAGTTTCTTTATCATCACTTATCATCGGAACCTTAGTTATCTCTTTTGGTTTCTGTTCTTTTTGATTTTCTTTACCTATTTCATCCAAATTAATTTTCTTAATTTTAACCTCGAAATTTTGATACTCATCATCAATTTCATCAAAACTGATAGTCTTACTTCTTTCAAGTAATTCTTGATAAGAAATAATTGCTTTGCCCTCTTGTTCTTCTTCATAATCTGTTAGTTTTATTTGACGTGGCTCTTCAGCTTCTAATTTTTTAGATATCTGTTCAAGGTCAAGTTCATTATCGGTATTTTCAAATATTTTAATATCTTTATTAACTTCTTTGACTTTAACTAAATAATAAATTACTAATAATAATATTAAAATTAAAAACACCAGAGTCATAATAACTATGTCTTTCCAGGTTAATAAATGAAGAAATCCACCTAAGTTATAGATTAAATCTTTCACGCTCAGTCACTTCCTTACAAACTCATTGTAACACATCAAAATGTATAATTTACATTCAATTAATAAATTTACAATTAAGTTGACATTTATGTTAGCAAACAACTTTACGAATTGCAAGTGTTAATAACTATATGCTAAGTTATACTCTTCTTTAGTTTTATCACCATTCGATACTATTTCAATCATCTTGACTTTATTGTCAATAACATGAATATTAATATTTTTTGTAGGTAATGAATAATTAAAAATTCTTTTATTGTCTTCTTCTTTAATAATTGGAACAACATCATCAGTTAATTTCATAATTTTTTTTCCATAAAGATAATCAAGATTAACGCCTTTTAATAGTTCATCATTGATAACCTCTTTTTGATCATCTATTTCGTAAACAAGATCATTATTAATTTTAATTTGATATTTATTCCCATTATTATAGTAAAAACCACTGAGAATATCTGCTTTTTTTTGAAGAAGTATTTCTTTTTCAGTATCTTTAATAACTATCTTTCCTAAGATCTGATAATCAGCTTTGATAAATTTATTTTTTATCGTAGAAAATGTTTCAATTACTTTTTCTTCAGAACTAGAGCTTGAAGATACATTATTATTAAGAATTTGAGAGTTTTTCAACTGACTTTGTTTATATTTTGCTCTTAATTCTTCAGATGGAGAATTAATGTAAAAAATTACTAAGATAAAAAATATAGCAAAGCCCATTAACTTAATTAAGTCCTTTCCTCTTTTAGTATCAAAAAAATCTTCTTTATTTTGATTATCATTCATTAATATACCTTCTTTCCAATTAATTCATCTTTATTTTTTCCATTTATATAGTCTTTTATTAATATTTCTTTTTTGGAAAATGGTTTGATTTTTGTAATTGCTAGTGTTCCATCGATTGTCTTCACTAAGATAGCGTCAGTAGTTATACCAACTATTGTGCCTACCTCAGATGTAATATCACTATTAAATGGCTGAGCTTCAATAACTTTGGTTTCTTGATTATCAATTAGTATGTATGATAAGGGCCAGGGATATAGACCCCTAACTTGATTAACTAATTCAACTGTCGTTTTATCAAAATCTAATTTTTCTTCTTCTCTTTTAATATTATAAGCAAATGTTACTTGGTCTTCTTGTTGAGGGATTCTTTTATTTGTTCCAGCAATTATCTCTGGTATAGTTTCTAATAACAAATCTTTGCCAATAATGCTAAGTTTATCATGAAGCGTACCAACATTGTCTTCAGGTTCAATAACAATCTCTTTTTGACTTATTATATCCCCCGCATCCATTTTTTCAGCCATATACATAATTGTTATTCCTGTCTTGCAATAACCATCGATAATCGCATGATGGATGGGCGCTCCTCCTCTTAATTTAGGTAATAAGGATGCATGAACATTAATACAACCTAATCTTGGAAATTCTAAGAGTTCTTTGGGAATTATTTGGCCATAGGCACAAGTAACAATGAGATCAATATCAGTATTAATTATTTCTTCATATTCAACTCTAATTTTATTAGGAGTTAAAACTTTAATATTATTTTTTAAAGCTAATTCTTTAATTGGTGATGGCTTTAATTTTTTACTTCTACCAACAGGCTTATCTGGTTGAGTAACAACAAGCACTACTTCATAATTAGCAATAAGTCCTTCTAAAACATTAACTGCAAAAACTGGAGTCCCAAAAAAAGCAACATTAATTTTTTTCATCTTTTTTTCCTCCTTTAAAATTTTTTCTAATTAATCTATATGTTAATTTTGAATGATTAGTTAATACATATCCTGCTCTTATTATTATATTTCTTTTAGTTAAAAAATTATCATCTTCCCAATTATATCTAATTAACAAGTCACTTACTTTGCCTTCAAAAGTTACATAATCAGTTAAAATACTTTCTAGATCTTTAATCGAATAAAACTTATTCTTATCCAGTTTTATTTTACTAACATGCTCACTCAATACTTTTACTGCAAATTCAACACATATATACGCTTTATTAATTTCAATTCTTTTAGAAAATAAATAAGTAAATACTGAATAAAAATTATATATATATTCTTTTTCATTATCTTTTATTTCAGAAATATATTTTAAAATATTTTTATATTCCTTATTACTAATTGGAATTTCACATATTTTAAGCATAGAGTCTTTTCCCTTATAATTATATCTAAGTAACGATTCTTGAACAAATCCAGCATATAATGGATTGTCTAAATTATATCTGGAAAAAGAATAAACCTTGGTCAAATTACTATCAAGGGAAATAGCTACGTGATTATAGAAGTTTTTTGTATATTTTCTAATCATTTTTCCAGTAATAAAAGGACTAGAAAAAAAGATTACAAAAATTGATTTATCTTTCATATTCATCATCATTTCTGTAATCTAATTATAAAACATTATTATTAGTTTATCAAATCTTATGCTTTACTATAAGTTTTTATTTTTTTATCTTTAAAATACTGTGCATCCAAAACTATACTTGAATATTTACCTAGATTTATCTCATAATCTATTTCGGCAAGAATTTTACTTAAGATAGTTTTAATCCCTCGCGCTCCTATTCTTGAATCCGCTACTCGTTGAGCAAGTTCATCGATAAACTGATCAGTTACAACTAATTCTATTCCTTTAAGTTTTAACATCTCTTTTTGAATATTTAAATAACTTATTTTAGATTGTGTAATGATTTTTTTATAATCTTCTTTGGTTAAATTATTCAAACCAATTATTTTTG
>CAZSDG010000056.1:0-4595 GCA_964605575.1 uncultured Muribaculaceae bacterium
TTATATTTTGTTAGTTATGTAGTAATTGATCCAGGAACAACTGACCTTGAGAAAAAACAAACTCTATCTGACCGTGAATATCGTGCTTATTATGAAAAGTATGGTAATGATTTCCGTGTGGGAATGGGTGCGGAAGCTGTTAAAGAACTATTAAGTCAAGTTGACCTTGAAGGTGAGATTGAAGTATTAAAAGAAGAAGTAGAAAAAGCAACAGGACCAAAAAGAGTTCGTCTTGTTAAAAGATTAGATTGTTTAACATCATTTGTGGAATCTGGAAATAAACCAGAATGGATGATAATTAGTATCCTACCAGTTATTCCACCAGATATTAGACCAATGATTCAATTAGACGGTGGCCGTTTTGCGACATCGGATTTAAATGATTTATATCGCCGTATTATTAACCGTAATAATCGTTTAAAGAAATTATTAGAGCTTAATGCTCCAACAATTATTGTTCAAAATGAAAAAAGAATGCTTCAAGAAGCAGTTGACTCATTAATTGATAATGGTAGAAGAGGTAGAAGCATTACTGCAGCAGGAAATCGTCCTCTAAAATCTCTATCAAGTATGTTAAAAGGTAAACAAGGACGTTTCCGTCAAAATTTACTTGGAAAAAGAGTTGACTATTCAGGTCGTTCAGTTATTGTTGTTGGACCAAGTTTAAAGATGTACCAATGTGGTATTCCTAAAGAAATGGCTCTTGAATTATTTAAACCACATATTATTAATGGTTTAGTTAAAAGAGAATTAGCCCATAATATTAAAGGTGCTAAAAAATTAATTGAAAATCAAGATCCTTGTGTTTGGGATATTGTTGAAGATGTAATTACTGAACATCCAGTTCTACTTAATAGAGCTCCAACACTACATAGATTAGGTATTCAAGCCTTTGAACCTAAATTAATTGGTGGAAAAGCAATTAGATTGCATCCCCTAGTTTGTACAGCATTTAATGCTGACTTTGATGGGGATCAAATGGCAGTTCATGTTCCTTTATCTGAAGAAGCTAAAGCTGAAGCTCGCGTCTTAATGCTAGGGGCAAATAATATTTTAAATCCTAAAGATGGAAAACCAATTGTTACACCATCACAAGACATGGTTTTAGGTAATTATTACTTAACAATTGAAGAACCAGACTTACCAAAAGAAGCTAAAGTGTATAAAAATAGTAATGAAGCAATCATGGCTTATGAACGTAAAGAAGTAACACTACATACAAGAGTAGTTGTCCCAGTAAGAAGCTTTAAATATAAAATATTTACTGAAGAACAAAAGGCTATGTATTTAGTTACTACTCCCGGTAAATTAATTTTCAATGAAATCCTACCAGATACATTTCCTTACATTAATGAAGCTAGTAAAGAAAATATTGAAAAATTAACACCTAGTAAATTCTTCTTAGAAAGTGGTACTGATCTTAAGAAGGCAATTAAAGAAATGCCTCTTGTTAAACCATTTAATAAAAAAGATTTACAAAACATTATTGCTCAAATATTTAAAAGATATAAAACAACTGAAACTTCAATTATGCTAGATAAATTAAAAGATTTAGGTTTCAAATATTCATCAATTGCTGGTGTTACCTTCTCTGAAAGTGACATTGTCAGCAGTGCTGAAAAACCTAAAATAATTGAAGACGCTAAAGAAAAAGTTGAAAAAGTAAATAAACAATTCCAAAGAGGTTTAATTACTGAAACTGAAAGATTTAGTAATGTTATCGATATTTGGACTAAAGCAAAAGATATTGTTCAAAAAGAGTTAAAAACACTCTCAGAAACTGACGTTAATAATCCGATTTTCATGATGATGAACTCAGGTGCTAAAGGTACAGTTTCTCAGTATACCCAAATGGCAGGAATGCGTGGGTTAATGGCAAAGCCAAATGGAGAATACATGGAAATTCCAATTATGTCTTCATTTAGAGAAGGATTATCAATTAATGATTTCTTCTTAAGTACACACGGTGCTCGTAAAGGTAGTGCCGATACTGCCTTAAAAACAGCTGATTCTGGTTATTTAACTAGAAGATTAGTTGAAGTAGTTCAAGATGTTATTGTTCGTGAAGAAGATTGTGGAAGCATTGCTGGTCTTGAAGTTTATGATCTAGTAGATGAAAAAAGTAAAGCGCCTATTGAAACGCTTGCTGAAAGAATATTTGGTAGATATTCTGCTAAAAAGATTGTTAATCCAGAAACAAAAGAAGTTATCTTAAATAAAAATGAATTAATTACTGAAAGTATTGTTGCTAAAATAATTGCTGCTGGCATTAAAACAGTAGAAATTAGAAGTATTCTAACTTGTAAAACTAATGGTGGTGTTTGTCAAAAATGTTATGGTAATAACCTAGCAACTGGTAACCTAGTTGAAACTGGAGAAGCTATAGGTATTATGGCTGCTCAATCAATTGGTGAACCAGGAACTCAATTAACCATGAGAACATTCCACTCAGGTGGAGTAGCTGGTGGTGAAGATATTACTCAAGGGTTACCAAGAGTTGAAGAATTATTTGAAGCTCGTAATCCAAAAGGTAAATCAACTATTGCTGAAATTACTGGTAAAGTTATCGCAGTTGAAGAAGAATCAGGTAAATATGAAATATTTGTCTCAAATGATTCTGATACTCGTGCTCATATGACTTCATATGGAGCAAAGGTTAGAGTTGCTGTTGGTGATGATGTAAGTGCTGGTGATAAATTGACAGAAGGTCCGATTTCACCAAAAGAATTACTTGCAGTTACTGATCCAATTACTGTTCAAGAATATATCTTAAAAGAAATTCAATCAGTATACAAGATGCAAGGTGTAGATATTTCTGATAAACATATTGAAGTAATTGTTCGGAGAATGATTTCTAAAATGAAAGTTGTTGAAGGTAATGATACAGAATTAGTACCAGGTCTAACAGTTTCAATTAGAGAATTTACCGAAGCTAATAAACCAGTTATCTTAAAAGGTGGAGTCCCAGCTATTGGTAAACCAGTTATTTTAGGGATTACTAAATCATCATTAGAAACTGACTCATTCCTATCAGCAGCATCATTCCAAGAAACAACTAAAGTCTTAACTGATGCTTCAGTTAGAGGTAAAGTGGACAATTTAAGAGGATTAAAAGAAAACGTTATTATTGGTAAGTTAATTCCTGCTGGTACAGGAGCTAAACAATATAGCGATATTAATTTAATCTTAGAAAAAGAATTCTTAACTGATGAACCAAGTGAAGTACTTGAAGAACAGTTTATAGAAACCAATGAAGAAGAAGTTATCGAATAAGATAACTCTTTTTTCTTGAAATAATACTAATAAATACTATAATCAAATTAGGAGGGATTGGATGAGTTATTTAAATAAATATGCAAAAGACAGACCAGAATTAAAATTAATTGTTTTAGAAAGTGCAAAAGAGTTAGGTTTAAAAGTTGAGAGTCAGATTAATAAAATGCGCATGCAAGATAAAAAATTAATCTTAGATATTACTGAATCCGTTTTTTCATCAGGAGAAAGAAAAACAGTTCTAAATGAAAGTATTCGGGGTAAAGATATATATATTATTTGTGATATTGGTAATTATGGCTTAACCTATAATATTAGGGGTCATATTAACCATTGTAGCCCCTATGATAACTATAAGGCTGTTAAAGATGTTATAGGAGCTATAAGTGGTTCAGCTGATCGGATTACTCTAATAATGCCCTTATTAATTGACTCAAGGCAACATCGAAGAGAAAAAAGAGAACCTCTTGCCTGTGCTCAATACTTACAAGAATTAGTTAGTATTGGTGTATCAAATATTATTACATTTGATGTTCACGATAAAGGAGTGAAGATGGCTGTCCCATTAAATGCCTTTGATTCTTCATCATTATCTGCCCAAATGCTAAAACAATTTATTCGTAATGAACAAAACAAGATTGATTTTGATGACTTAATTGTTATTAGTCCAGATATGGGCGCTGGTCCAAGAACAGAAAAAGTTTCTAATCAACTTGGTTGCCCAATGGGAACATTTTCTAAAAAAAGAGATTTATCAAAAGTAGTTAATGGTAAAAATGCAATTATTTCTCATGAATATATGGGACCTAGTTTAAAAAACAAAAATTTATTAATTGTTGATGACATCATCTCATCCGGGGACTCGATGTTAGATATTGCCGTTATGGCCAAAGAAAAAGGTGCGAAAAAAGTCTACTTTATGGCGACTTTCCCTTTATTTACCCAAGGAATCGAGAGATTTATTAAGTCTAAAGAACAAGGTTTATTTGAAAAAATTTATACAACAAATTGTACATATATTGATCCAGAATATTTAAAAAATGATTGGATAGTTCCAGTAGATAGTTCCTTAGTAATCGCTGGTTTAATTAATCATTATAATATTGATAAAAGCATTGGGCCAATTATGGATGCTCAAGAAAGACTTGTCACAACGAAAGCTAAAGTGTTGTCAAAAAAATAATTAACTGCTATAATTTATTATAGAGTGATAATATGAAATATAATAAAGCAATATTTACCTTAACTATAATAGCTACCATAATTTCATTTATGTTAGGTGTTTCTTATGCGTTTTTTTCTATTAATACAATTGGTAATGA
>CAZSDG010000057.1:0-4470 GCA_964605575.1 uncultured Muribaculaceae bacterium
AATCGCCCAAAATCTGACCAATTATGAGCTAATATTTCTAAATAACTCGTTCAAAATAAAGACTATTTGTAGCTTTATCACTAGCGATTTTTTGAAATGTTGGACTAAATACTTGAGATAGAATATGAGGTGGAATGTTATTATAATAATGAATATTTAATTCTCTTAATTTTTGATTAATTAATACTTCAGCATTTTGATATGTTGTTAAATTCCTTCTAATTTGTTGTTTATATTTTATTGCTAAAATATTAATAATATTTTTGTATATATCTTGATAAGCTAAGACAATATCTCCATAACCAGAAACAATCGCATCAAAAGCGAGGATTGAATTAAAGAAATCTTCACCAAATTCAAACATGTTAGCGTCTTCAATTATTCCTAAAAGATCCATTTTATTCCATCTTTTAAAAACATTTTCTTTCATTAAAATGCTTTCTACTAATTCCCAAAAAAACTGAATAATCATATTTGAAGAATCTTTACCGAAGTATCTTCTAGTTATTAAAGAATTATAACCTTCCTCAATTCCTTTGCCAATATTAGTTTTTTGTTTATGATCAACTTGAGAAAAACCAACATAAGATATATTATTAGCCGTATATTTATTACTTAGATGAAACAATTCATGATAGAAAGTTGAATAATCATCACTTTCAATTGTAAAGATTCGATTTTCATCAGGTATATAAAGTCCAATAGGTCTTTTACCATTTTGTTTATGTTCCCAAATAATTACTTTTAATTTTTGAATATTTCTAAAAAAATTATCTAAATTAAAATTAGGTGCTTTTTCTTGCATTGTTTCAGCAAAAAACTTCATTTTATTAAAAATATTTTGTTTGATAGCTAATCTTTTCTTATATGCTTGATAAGCATAAGGGATTTTAGGCGCAGGTGAAATCATTCTTGTTGCTAAATTAGAGCGAACAAGTAAGTAATTATCTTGAGTAGTTATCCCTGCTTTATTACAATAAAGTGTTTCCATATCTCACCTAGAATAATTATAGCATGAAATAATATCTTGTTAAGAAGAAAAAAATAGTATATATTATTTATGGTGAGAAAATGAATAAAAAAATATTGTTAGACATCATTATGACTGGATTATTAATAATTTTAATGAAATTAAGCTTTTTAACACTCAATTTACATGAATTATTTGGAATAACATTATTTATCCTATTTATTGTTCATAAATGGTTTAACTATCAAACGATTAAATCGCTATATAAAAATTATTCAAAAAATAAGCCCCTAGTAAAATTTGGTTTTATCTTAGATCATTTAATTTTACTTAATTTTATTATTTTATTGATCTCTTCAGTCTTTATTTCTAAAAATATTTTTAGTTTCTTTAATCTCAAACAAACAACATTAATGATTGATTTACATCATTTTTCTGCTTATTTAATTTTTCTGATGATTGGAATTCATTTAGGATTACATTTAAATAATATTTTAGTAATCATCAAAACTAAATTAAAGTTAAAAAAGAAAAAGACTAATAGTAAATTTGGACTATTTGTCTATATCATAGTGGCAATCTTAAGTTTAAAAATTATCATTAATGAAAATTTCTATTATCATTTATTAAAACCCTTTGGTTACAA
Organism: uncultured Muribaculaceae bacterium; assembly: GCA_964605575.1. Classification (GTDB taxonomy): domain Bacteria; phylum Bacillota_I; class Bacilli_A; order RF39; family UBA660; genus JAAZHN01. The sequence goes on from CAZSDG010000057.1 coordinate 1,617, forward strand.
GAAAAAGGAAATAATTAAAGAACCAGATTCTAAGCAAGAGAGTATTTCTTTTGAAGAATATATTAAAGATAAGCATTGCTCTGGTTGTGCTAAAAACTGTTTATTAACAAAACCTCAATGTGGAGTAGGTGAGAGTTATTTAAGACAAGAAAAAATAAATTATGATCGAAAATATACAGTTAATAAAAATAATGTTAATTATAATTTTAATTTAACTATTAAAGACTATATTTTAGTAATGTATTTTATTTCTGGGACAACATATTATTTAATCAAGGTCAAAAAAACTAGTAATAAGTAAAATAATATTATATAATTGATTTACTTAGTTAACGGGCGATTAACTCAGTTGGTAGAGTATTTGCTTGACGTGCAAAAAGTCATAGGTTCGAGTCCTATATCGCCCACCATTTTTTATGAGGCAATTATGAATAATTTTAAAGAATATATAAATCAAATTGAAAATAAAGATCATCAACAAAAGTTAATTACTGTTTTAAATTGGGTAATCGAAAATTATCCAAATCTAGAAACGAAGGTAGCTTGGAATCAACCGATGTTTACTGATCGTGGAACATTTATTTTAGCTTTTAGTGTGGCGAAAGATCATTTTGCTGTCGCGCCTGAATATAAAACTATGCGTAAATTTGAAAGTAGAATGAAAAAAACAAATATAATCCAGGGATGATGTTTATGCGAATAAAATGGGATATGGATGTTGATTATCAATTATTAAAAGATATTATTGACTATAATATTGAAGATAAAAAAGATTGTCAAACATTTTGGCGAAAAAAAGAATCATAAAATATCAGTGAAAAAACGGGTGATTTTATATGCAAATTCTAGATGTGAATAAATTGGCAAAAAATTTTGGGTATGGTTCACTTTTTGATAGTGTTTCTTTTTCTCTAAATGAAGGAGAATCTATTTCAATTGTAGGGCCAAATGGTTGTGGAAAGTCTACTATATTAAAAATAATCGCGGGCTTTGAGAGTTGTGATAGTGGTATAGTTAATATCAAAAAAGGCACAAAAGTTGCTTATTTAGATCAAACTGGTTCAAATATTAAAGATGATAGATTAGTTTACGATATCCTTAAAGAAGCTTTTGAAGAACTTAATAATATGGAAAATCAATTAACAGAACTGCAAAAAAGATTAGAAAAGCAGCCAGAAGATAAAGTTACTTTAAATAAATACTGTAACTTATTAGAAAGATTTTCAGCTTCCGGTGGTTATGACATGGATATCAATATTAATACAGTAATCCATGGTTTAAATCTTGATATAGATATATTGAATCAACAATATAATTCTTTAAGTGGTGGGGAAAAAACATTGATTAAACTTGCTAAAACTTTAATAATTAAACCAGAATTAATTCTTTTAGATGAACCAACAAATCATCTTGATCTTGAAAGAATTGAATGGTTAGAAGAATATATTCAATCGTTTAAGGGAGCTTCAGTGATAGTTTCCCATGATCGATATTTTTTAGATAAAATGTCTAATAAAATTTTAGCAATAGATGATAATGGTATCGGCAAAGTTTATGCAACAAATTACTCAGGGTATTTATTAGAAAGAGAAAGAGATTTTGAAAAACAACTGGCTGAGTACGGAGATCAACAAGAAGCGATTAAACAATTAGAGAAAAAAGCTAAAGAATTTATGAGTCTTGGTATGGGTAGAAATAGTTCTTCTCTTACTAAACAAGGGAAAAATCTTTGGGAAAGAGCTCAAAAAATGAGACGAAATGCTGTTGAAAAACCTAAAAAACCACGAAAAATCAATGTTGAATTTCTAGAAGACAGTAAATCTAGTAAAAAAATTATTGCTGCAGAAGGCTTAAAAGTTCTAACCCCAGATGGAAGATCAATTATTGATGGAGTTGACTTGAATATTTATGCTCGAGAAAGAGTAGCTTTTCTTGGGGCAAATGGGACAGGAAAAACAACGTTTGTTAAAACGATTATGGGCCTTCAAGCTTTAACTGTAGAAGGACTGTGGACGATTGGTCCAAGTGTAAAAATTGGTTATATACCGCAAGTTATCGAATTCCAAAAAGAAGAACAATCATTGTTAGAATATTTTAGTAAGTCAGTTAGTTTACCAGAACAAAGAGTAAGAAGTATCTTAGCTCGTTTTGGCTTTAATGTTGAAGAAGTTAAAAAAAGAGTTAAAAATCTATCTGGCGGCGAAAGAATGCGAGTAAAACTTGCAGAATTATTACAGCAAGAGGTTAATACTTTAATTTTTGATGAACCAACTAATCATATTGATATTCCGACCAAGGAAATATTAGAAGAAGCATTGGAAGATTTCGGGGGAACTCTTATCTTTATCAGTCATGATCGATATTTTATTAATAAATTTGCCGATAAAATAATTGAATTTACTGGTGGTAAAGTTATAACGCATTTTGGTAACTATGATGATTATAAAGAAAGTAAAAAAAATAAAAATATTCTGTAATCCTACTTGAAACATAGCTAATAGATATGATATACTACCATTGTTATTACAAAATTAGTAATAAATACATAAAACACTTGCTAAATTATAATTTATATTATAAAATGTAAGAGGTTTTCCAAAGTGGGCTTGTAGCTCAGCTGGTTAGAGCGCACGCCTGATAAGCGTGAGGTCGATGGTTCAAGTCCATTCAAGCCCACCAATTTAAATGGCCCGTTGGTGAAGTGGTTAAACACACATGCCTTTCACGCATGCATACATGGGTTCAAATCCCGTACGGGTCACCAATTAAACAAATAAGCCCTAATTTAAGGGCTTTTTTTGTATCATAATTAATAAATTATCTTATTATATTCTTAAAAATTAATAAAACTATT
>CAZSDG010000058.1:0-4329 GCA_964605575.1 uncultured Muribaculaceae bacterium
TTTTGGGAGCAGCTTCAATTTATTACTTATCAGACAAAAAAAGAAAATTTAATTCCGTTTAAGAAAATTAAAGCCAAGTTCTACTTGGTTTTTTTATTGACAAATCCAAGGTTTTTTGCTAATATACACAGCCAAGGGGAGCTGGTTGAATGAAAAATCTTGAATATTTTTTAGGAATTTATAAACAAAGAGGTAATGTTGTACCAATAAATTGGGGAGCTTTATATAATCCCGGTACTTATGATAGCAGTGACGTTCAGGATATAGATCGTTTTACTTCGGAAAGATTTCAAAATGAACAAGAATTGAAAGAATTCCTAGTTAAGCATGCAGATAAAATTGGTTTAAAAGAAGTGGCGGTTCGTGATGAATTAGTGGAAATCTTGACTGATTATGTTAGACGAGTTCTTAACAGTGAATATTTAAGAGGTAATATTGAAATTAGATCTACTTTACTTAGTATAGCTGATGAAATAGCCCTTTCAAATAGCCAAAAATATTTATTTAAAGCAATCTATGAAGAAGGAAGCATGTTATCAAGAAATTCTGAAGTTGAAGCAGAAATCAAAAGAAGTATTATTGCTAAGGTTGAAAATTCACAACTTTTTAGTCGTCGTCAACAAGAGTTTATTATTGATGAAATTGAAGAAACTAACTTAACCGCTGAAGAAAAAAATAAACTATCAGAATATTTAGAAAAGCGACATGCAACATATGAAATTGAAAAAACCTACCCGCTAGAAGTAATGCGAAAAGAAAAGAAACCAAAAAGTGAAAAATATAGTTTAAATAAGTTGCCTAATGGAGTTGTCTATGCTGATGACGGAATATTTTTAAATGTTGGGGTCTTAAAAAAAATCTTAACAGAAGCAGTTAACCGCCCTAAACCAGAATTTTTATATACATTATTTAGTAAGGTCAATCCAACATATCAAGTTGCAAACATGGCAGATGTTAAACATCATTTAGAAAATGTTAAAGCCGGAAAAGATATTCCCCAAGCTTTAAGTCATGCGCTGTGTGCAATTGAACTATTTGTTGATTATGAAGTATATGTTTATAATCAAAAAACAAATAGAGTTGTTAAAAATCCTGATGGAACAATGAAAATGAATTATTTGGGTTTGAGAAAGTTAGCTTTATTAGTCTCAAAGTTATATAAAGCAAATTATCAATTAGAAGGACCTACTCTTGATGAAAGAGTTGAACAAATAGCAAGAAATACAGGTCAATCTTATACATATACAAGAAACTTCTTTGATGATCGAAACTTAAGAAATAATGATTAAGAGCGAAAGCTCTTTTTTTATGTAAAAAATTTGCATTTTAAATCACCATCATATAAAATGATTACAGAGGGTGGTGATTAAGATGCCAATTGAAGAATTTTTAGATTACATTACATATCAAAAAAAATATTCCGAAAAAACTATTATTAATTACCGAATCGATTTAGAAAAATTTCAAATATTTCTTAGACAAAATAAATATAACTATAAAACAATCGATTATCCAAAAATTACTAAATATTTAGTTTATTTAAATGATTTAAAACTAAAAGGATCATCAAGATCCAGAAATTTAAGCGCGATTAGAAGTTTTTATAACTATTTATTAAAAGAAAATTTAGTTACAGATAATCCATTTTTATTAGTATCTGGTAGTAAAAAAGAAAAAAAACTACCTAATTATTTACAATATAATGAATTAGAAAGTATTTTAGATAAATGTGGTGATGACCCATTAGGTAAAAGAAATAGATTGATTATTGAACTTCTAATTGCCACTGGGCTTAGAGTGTCTGAGTTAATAAATGTCCAATTAACAGATATAGATAAACAAACTAAAAGCATAAAGGTAATGGGTAAAGGCCAAAAAGAAAGAATGGTATATTTTGGGGAATATGCCTTAAAGAGTTTAGATGATTATTTATTTAATAGTCGTGATATACTATTAAATAAGAAAGAGAGCAATAAATTATTTATTAACAACTTAGGTGGTGAACTAACTGCAAGAGGAGTGGCCGATATTATTGAGAGAATAATTAAGACTACTTCAATTGAAAGAAATGTTTCTCCACATACATTTAGACACTCATTTGCAACAATGATGTTAAATGAAGGGGCTAATACTAAGGTAGTTCAAGAGTTATTAGGTCATGCTAGTATGGCAACAACAAGTATATATACACACCTAAGTAATGATAAATTAAGACACGATTATTTAAAAGGACATCCAAGAGCTAGAAAATAGGAGGGTTTATGGGTAAATTAATATTATATTATGGAGTCATGGGGACTTCTAAGACTACATCACTAATGCAGCAAGTCTATAATTTAGAAAAGAAAAGAGCAGAACAAATAATTAAATCCAAAAACAAATTAAAACCACTTAAGATTGTTTTAATGAAGCCAGAAAAAGATGATAAAGGCAAAGATGAAGAAGGTAAAGATTACTTTAATTCACGAATTATTGGTAATTTTTATAGGCCAGTTGATGTTATTTTGCCGGCTGAATTATCGGTTATTGAGGCATTTAATCAAAGTAATGTAAATATTTTAGATTGTGATTATATTTTTCTTGATGAGGCCCAGTTTATTACCGCTCAACAAGCATTAGAACTATTTCATATTAGTAAAAATAAAAAGTTAAAAAAATTACAGATTGTTTGTTATTCGTTAAAAACGGATTTTCAAGCTAATTTTTTTCCGGGTAATCAAGTATTATTCAGATATGCTGATGAACAACATGAATTAGTGATGCGCTGCGAATACTGTGCAGAGGTAATTGCAAATTTTAATGCTAGACAAGTGAATGGTAAATTTGTTACTGAAGGTGCTCAAGTAGTTATTGACAATCAAGACTCTGTGGCCTATTATGCTTTATGTAGTTATTGTTTTCATGAAAGCGTTTTAACAAATGACCAAGTTAATCAACAAGTAACTAAAGAATTAGAACAATTTGAAGAAAAACAATCTTTTGTCAAGAAAGCTGATTCTTAACATTTTATTAACAGTAAATCAATAATCACTTTGAAAAAGTGATTATTTTTGTTATACTTAAGTAGTGTGAATAGGAGGAAATACATGGAAAAATATGTTTATTTGTTTAGCGAAGGCGACAAATCAATGCGTAACTTATTAGGCGGTAAAGGAGCAAACCTAGCCGAAATGATCAAAATTGGTCTACCAGTACCTAATGGATTTACAGTTACCACTGATACTTGTAATAAGTATTATGAAGATGGCGAAAAAATTTCAGCAGAAGTTGAGAAACAAATTCTTGACAAATTAGCTGAATTAGAAAGAGAAACGGGCAAAACATTTGGTGATCCAAACAATCCGTTATTAGTTTCAGTTCGTTCTGGAGCAAGAGCTAGTATGCCAGGAATGATGGATACAGTTTTAAATTTAGGATTAAATGATGAGGTAGTTGAAGGTTTTGCTGCAGCTACTAATAATCCGCGATTTGCTTATGACTCATATCGTAGATTTATTCAAATGTTTAGTGATGTTGTTAAAGATTATCCAAAAGCTTCTTTTGAAAGATATTTTGATCAATATAAAGAAGAAAGAGGAATTCATTTAGATACAGAATTATCTGCAGATCAAATGAAAGAAGTAGTAGAACATTTTAAAGAAAATTATGAAGAATTAAGTGGTGAAAAATTCCCACAAGATCCTAAAGAACAACTTTTAGAAGCAATTAAAGCCGTATTTAGAAGTTGGAATAATGAAAGAGCAATTATTTATCGTCGAATGAATGATATTCCAGGAAGTTGGGGAACTGCGGTTAATATTCAAGAAATGGTTTATGGTAACCGTGGCGATGATTGTGGAACCGGGGTAGCATTTACAAGAAATCCAGCAACTGGAGAAAAGAAATTATATGGAGAATACTTAATTAATGCTCAAGGTGAAGACGTTGTTGCAGGAATTCGTACTCCAGAAGATATTTCAACTCTAGAAAACATCATGCCAGATGTTTATAAACAATTTGTCGAAATTTGTGATATTTTAGAACATCATTATAAAGATATGCAAGATATGGAGTTTACAATTGAAAGTGGCAAGCTTTATATGTTACAAACTCGTAATGGTAAAAGAACTGCAGCAGCCGCTTTAAAGATCGCTGTAGACTTAGTTAATGAAGGAATGTTAACTAAAGAAGAAGCAATATTAAGTATCGATCCAAGATTACTTGATTCATTACTGCATCCAATGTTTTCAAATGAAGCACTTAAAAAAGCAACACCACTTACTACAGCTCTAGCAGCATCACCTGGTGCGGCTACTGGCCAAATTTACTTTACAGCTGAAGAAGCTGTTG
>CAZSDG010000059.1:0-4314 GCA_964605575.1 uncultured Muribaculaceae bacterium
TTCTGGCTTTACCACTAATTAGATATATTTTCATTAAAATCACTCATTTCCTCTTAATAATCATACCAAGTTTAAGTTATGGTTGCAATTAGATTTTAAATTTTATATAATTAAACAAACAAGTGTTCGAGGTATGTTATGGAAGGTTTAAAAATTAACAGAAATATTCTTTGTTTCGATTTAAAAAGTTTTTTTGCTGCTTGTGAATGCTTAGAACGTGGTCTAGATCTATATAATTGTCCTTTAGTCGTCGCTGATCCAAGACGTGGTAATGGGGGAATTACTCTAGCTATTACTCCCTATTTAAAGAGTCTGGGAGTTAAATCAAGAAGTAGAATCTATGAAATACCTAGACATATCAAATATATAGTTGCTAAACCCAGAATGAGTCTTTATATTAAAAAAAGTAAAGAAGTTGTTGATGTCTATTTAAAATATGTTAGTAGTGATGATTTACATATATACTCAATTGATGAAGTATTTATCGATATTACTAATTATTTAAAGATGTATAAATTAACTGACTATGAATTAGCTTTAAAAATCTTAAAAGATATAAAAGACTCAACTGGTTTAACTGCAACTTGTGGGATTGGTCCAAATATTTTCTTAGCTAAAGTTGCAATGGATATCGAAGCAAAAAATACTAAAGATAATATAGCTAAATGGACTTATGATGATCTAGAAACAAAACTTTGGCCAATTACACCTCTATCGAAAATTTGGGGTATTGGTAAAAAAACAGAACAAAAACTACTGCTTTTAGGAATACATAATATTGGGGATATTACCAAGTATAATAAATCTACTTTAAAGAAAAAACTTGGTATATTAGGCGAAGAGTTGTGGTACCGAGCTAATGGAATTGATTTAACAAAGATTAGTGATTTAAAAGTTGATCCTAAAGATAAATCGTTTAGTCATTCTCAAGTTTTATTTAAAGATTATTTTGAACATAACATTTTTTTAATAATCGATGAAATGTGCGATGTTTTAGCAGCTAGATTAAGAAAAGAACAAAAATTAACTAGCGTAATTAGTTTTGGACTTGAATATTCAAAATCTGTAGGCGGTAGTTTTTATCATAGTCAAAAATTAAGTAACCCTACTGATAAATCTAAAGATATTAAAGAAATCTGCTCGTTAATGTTTAATAAGTATTATAATGGTGATCCTATTCGTAAACTTTCTCTTGCTTGTGGTAAGTTATCCGATAAAGATAGTTATCAATTAAATATTTTTGAAGATAACAATGAATTAATAAAAGTTGAAAGTAAAAATGCAGCTGTTGATCAAATAAGAGCTAAATATGGTAAGAATAGTTTAATTAAAGCTTCGCATTTATTAGAGGACTCTACTATTAAAGAACGTAATAAAAGATGAAAAATCATTAAATTTAATTTATTATAAAACAAGTTGAATTTTGAATAAAAAAATGCTATATTAAACTACAAAAAGAAAGGGGCTATAAATATGTTTAATATTAGCAAGAAAAAAATGTTGGAGGAACAAAGAAAGATTAAGGAAACAATCTTACCACCTACTGACGATTTATCAAGAAAAAATCTTGTTAGTCGCGCAACAATGATGATTAATAATCGTTGTAAAATTAAAGATAATAATGATATATTTAATCAAAGAGAATTAATTTTATTACTTGATGAGTTATATGGTTTTTTTAGTTTACATGATAAATTATATTTTTATGAAGATACAGTTGTTGGGTTAATATTTGATTATATTAATAAAAATAGTGATATAGAAATAGATGGTTTACTAAATCATTTAAAAAATCGCTTAATATATGACCATTACTTTGATGGATACTTATCAATTTACTTTAGTGAAAAGGTTATGAAGATATCATATATAATTCATCAACAAAGAATTAATCCAGAAGAATATACAACCTACATTAATTCAAAATAAAAGACTGTTATTTCTAACAATCTTTTTTTTGTTTTTTTATGGTGTAGGTGCTTCACTAGTTAATTGAACGTTGTAAATTGCTACTCCACCAGAAGCTGCATTTTCACAGTCAATATCTTGACCTTCAACCCACATATACCATCTCATTTTTGTTACACCTTTTTTTGCTTCAAATACTTGTATAGCATCACTAGCTTCATTTCCAGTCCAATCAGCAGTTGTTTTATAATAGTGAGTCGGTGGTAAAGCAATAGCATTAAAGAACGATGGATATACTCCTGCATGAGTTTGCCCTGCGGTATCTAGTCCAACTTTTACATTATCAGCTAATTCAATTTTTGCCTTAACACCTGAATATGAAACAGCTGTACCGCCTGTTAATGGAACAGTTAGTTTATATACACCTAGAGCATGGTTACTTGCCGCTTGCGTATGAACATCGTAATTTGGTTCCCATAAATATACAGTTGAAGTATTTCCGTTATTCAGTGCTTGATACTGTGCTGGGGTTTTATTTAAATCCGCATCATGGCCAGTTTCGACAAAGGCTATTCTTGTTGAATTTTTAATTCCTGTATCACTACCAGTTGTCGTAACTCCTGAATTTGGTGTTAAATAAAGAGTACTATCCGAGTCTGATTTTATGAAAACATCAAAGGCAACAAATTTGCCTGTGTTTCCTTGTACTTCTGTTTCTTTAGTTGCAGTAAGCATATGTACACCAGTTGTATCAACTACTCCATAGAACATTTCCATTTTACCAGTTGTGTCTACAACTAATCCACTTGAAACCGCTTCTAACGTTCCTGGCAATTGATTTGTATGGCCTGCATATTGTGTTGGTGTTCTCAAATCACTTAAATCTATCATTGACTTCCAAACAAGAGCATCTGATGAAATTTGGATACCTCCTTGGGTTTCTACATTTACTTGAATTGAGTCTACCGTAATTGTTTTATTTGCCGTAAACCAGGCATATGTTGATGTGGCTCCTAATCCCGCTAGGAAAAGTGTCATTATCAACAATAATAATATCCTTTTATTACTTCTTCTTCTTTTTTTCATTATAATCTATCCCTTTCTTATTTTAAGATTAACACACATTTTTTTTCCTTGCAATTAAAATGTAAACATTTTTTGCCATGTTTACACATTATTGTATAGTTTGTTTAGATTCAATGATAATGAAGATACTTTCTACTTGATCTTGATATTTAGCATCTTTATAATTTGTTGGAAAATAGATTAATAAAGTATAGTTATTTATTTCATTATATTCATAGGTAAAATAACTTTTTGGAACTGTCATTTCTTTAAAATATGTGCCGTCTTCATCTTGAATAATATTAGTATTATTAATTTTATTAGTTGAACCACTACTCTGATAGTCTTCATTTATATATAATTCATAATTTAATTCTAAATTAGTTGTTGTTACAACTTTTAAATCATATTCCATTAATGTTTCCGTTCTTTTTCCATCCTTATTATTAGCAATTGTAAAATTATATACATAGGGTGTAGCTCTAGGAACTAAATTTGGAATACTAACATCAATATATTGATACCCTGCTCCAAGTATGTAATGTGCAACTGGTATATTTGCACCAGAAGTTGCGGTTGTTTCATACCTTGAATAGGTTAAAGGAAACAAAGTAATAATTAAGACTAATAAAATAAATAAAAATATTGTTGTTGATAAACTACCTTTTCTTTTTTTCATCATCTTCACCAACGCTTTCAATAATAGAATCATTTGTAATTCTAAAATCTTTTAAATTTCTATATTTTGCCTTAGTCCAATCTTTAAATGTACTACTAAATAATAAAATAGTAATAAAGAAAACAATTAAAATTTTAGGAGTCATAATAATATCTTTCCATACTCCAAAATTAGGTATAATTTTAATTACTTTACCAATAACTGTTTCTTTAAAAATCGGTTTATCTCCAGTATTATTATAGTCTCCTTTAGTTATATATGATGTATCTTGAATTTCTATAACCCGATGAGTAATAAAATCCTGATTAGATTTATAGGTGATAATGTCATTCTTTTTGATTGACTGATCATTTATTTTAACAACTATAACATCATTTTTTCTAATTGCAGGAGCCATGCTATCACTTATAACTTTAAAGACTGTAAATCCAAAAAAGTTAGGATAATCTTTTTTCAATATTTTTATTTGGATAAAATTAAAAATTACAATTATAGTAACGATTACGATAATTGCTTTTAAAATATATTCAATTGCTTTTAAAGAAAGATTTAAAAACTTTTTCATTTTATCCCCTAATCATTCTATATATTGTAATAATTTTAATGTAATTGGAAACTCTAATTTAGGTTCTGGTTGATTAACATAAACTGAATCAGCACTG
>CAZSDG010000060.1:0-4163 GCA_964605575.1 uncultured Muribaculaceae bacterium
TAATGTATTATTTAAACCAAATAAAAACCTTGAATATTAATCAAGGTTACTTATTAAGCTAATTCTACAGTAGCGCCAGCTTCTTCTAATTGAGTTTTAATTGTATTTGCTTCTTCAGCTGGAATATTTTCTTTAATATTTCCACCTGCATCTGCAATACCTTTTGCTTCAACTAGACCTAAGCCAGTGATTTCACGAATTACTTTGATTACTTGAATTTTAGCAGCGCCTGCATCTTTTAAAACTACAGTTTTAGTTGATGGGCCTTCTTCTTGAGCTGCTCCAGCTGCTGGTGCAGCTACTGCAACTGCAGAAGGGTCTACTCCTAATTCTTCTTTCATTAAATCTACTAATTCTTTTACTTCTAGAATAGTCATTTCTTTAACTGAATCTAGAATTTCTTTTGCACTTAATTTTGCCATTTTCTATTTTCCTTTCTCTTTCTTAATTTTCTTCTTTTTGTTTAGCATATAGATCTAGACCTATTGCAAAGTTTTTAACGTGTTGGCTTAATCCGCCAGCAAACATTGTTAGTAAGCCTTCATATGACGGGATTGATGCATATTCTTTTATTACATCAGCGCTAACCACTTTACCATCGATAATTCCTGAAACAACTTCCATTTTTTTGTTTTTAGTAATAAAACTATCAACAGTTTTAATTGGTTCAATGACTTCTTCTCCAAATACAAATGCATTGGGTCCAACTAATAAGTCATCTAAGTCATAACCAAGTTCATTTAATGCTCTTCTTACAAGAGTATTTTTATAAACTTTAACATCACTTGAATTTTTTCTTAGTTCTCTTCTTAATTCACTGATATTAGAAACTGTAGTACCCTTGTAATCAACGATAACCATTGATTTTGATTTACCAAGTTTATCTTTAATTTCTTGAACTGTATCATTTTTTAAATTAAGATTTTTTTCACTTGCCATTTTTACCTCCTTATATATTATTAAAAAACTTTCTCCATGGAGAAAGCTTAAAATTTTTATATTTTATGCTCTCCCTCGGTAGGATTATTAAATCAAGTAATTGATCCCTACTGTCTATGGAAGACGTGTTTTTTTAAATACATTGTTATTATATTATACTTAGTACTAATTGTCAAAAGAATTTAAATCTAATTTAATTCCAGGACCCATTGTACTAGATATTGTAATTTTTTTAAATAAATTACCTTTTACTGTTGAAGGTTTAGCTTTACTAATTGTATTAACTAAGTAAACTAAATTTTCTTCTAAGTCTTTTTCTTTGAAAGATACTTTTCCAAATACTGCATGAATATTTCCAAAGCTATCAAGCTTATATTCAATCATACCTTTTTTAATATCTTCAACTACTTTAGCTGGAGTTGTTGTAACTGTTCCAACCTTTGGATTTGGCATTAAACCCTTAGGACCTAATACTTTACCAATTTTTCCAAGTAATGGCATCATTTCTGGCGTTGCAACAATTACATCATAATCAAACCAATTTTCTTTTTCAATTTTATCAATTAGTTCTTTTTCACCAACAAAGTCAGCTTTAGCAGCTTTTGCTTCTTCAGCAGCAGCGCCTTTAGCTAGTACTAAGATTTTTTTATCTTTGCCTGTTCCTTTTGGTAATACTACTGACCCTCTAATCCCTTGATCATTTTTCTTAGGATCAGCATTAGTTTTAATTGCTACTTCTACAGAACTATCAAACTTAGTAATACTTGTATTTTTAATTAACTTTATTGCTTCTTCTAAAGTATATAATTTACTTTTATCTACTTTTGCTGAAGCTTCCACATACTTTTTACCTTGTTTTTTCATCTTTATTTCCTTTCTAATTGTGGTTTATTAGCGGATTATTCTTTATCTTCTGATTCTTCAGAATCTTCTTCATCATCTTTTTCAGTAATGACTTCAACATCTTTAGCTTCAGCAAGTTCTTTTGCTGATTCTTCAAGTTCTGCAAGCTCTGCTTCACGCTTTTGCATTTCAATTTCTTTCTCTGCAGCTTCAGCAGCTTGTTCCATCATTTCTTGGTCATTTACACCTTTAATTGCAATTCCCATGTTTCTAGCTGTTCCTTCAATGATTTCCATTGCACTTTCAACATCATAAGCATTTAAATCAGGTAATTTTGTTTCAGCTATTTTTCTTAAATCTTCTTTAGTAATAGTAGCTACTACCTCATTTGCTCCCTTAGAACTACCTTTAACTCCTGCAGCCTTCTTTAATAAATAAGCTGCGGGCGAAGTTTTGATTACAAATGTAAATGAACGATCATCATAAATACTTAATTCAACTGGAACAATATCACCCATTTTGTCTCTTGATGCTTCATTAAATTGTGTACAAAATTCTTGTAAGTTTACTCCGGCAGGACCTAAAACTGTTCCTACTGGTGGCGCTGGGGTTGCTTTACCAGCTGGTACTTGTAATTTGATTTTCTTAACGATTTCTTTTGCCACGATAACACCTCCTATAAATATTACGCTAGTGGTTAGAGCAAATCCGCATTTCTCTCCCACTTGTTATATAAATATATAACCGCAAGTAAATATTAGCATAAGTTTTGACTCATTGCAAATAAAAAAGTCATCATTTAATGACTTTTAGAGGACTATTTACCATTTTAATATTTTATGTTCATTTTTTAACCAAGAAATGAAACATAATTTTTGATAGACAACCTGAAGAACTGTTAGCACAAGAAAAACATAAAATATTATATTAATAAAATTATCAACAAACGACGCAATTGATTCAGAAGTTTTTAAATTTATATTTTCAAATGCAAATCCAACCAACATAGTTATAAATATAAATGCCCATGCCAATAATAAAACAGTAAACATTGTTTTTGAATCTTTATATAACTTTTTCCCGCCTTCAGTTTTTTGAAATTTCAAACCGTAATCTTTTATTTCTTCTTTTGTTAAATCAAAATAGTTTTTTTTCATTTTTTTATCACTCCTTTCTTTTGCTAATTATTCTCATTAAATAATCTTTATTTTTCTATCTTGTGTGTAAGTTTTAACCATTTGGAAAAATTATATTCAACATAAAATTTGTTAAATAGATAAAGAAATAATACTAATAAATAAAGGATAAGTCCATTAACTGATATATTAATTATTGTATATCCAAATTCGATATCCTCTTTTCCAAAAAATGCAAGCGCTACTAATAGTGCTATTGTCACAACTCCAAACATATAAAGTACCCCGTTGATGGCCCTTGAAATAATTGATACTTCAAACCCAATTGGTGTTTTTTTAAACTCTTTATAATAGTCTTTTCTTTCTTTTTTAGTTAAATTGAAATAGTTTTTTTTCACTTTTTTTAACTCCTATTCTATTTATAAAATAACAACAAATAAAATAAATGCAACAAAAAACAAGCTTATTTCACAGCTTGTTTACTTGATAAAGTTCAACTTCAACAGGTGTTTCTTGACCGAACAAATCGATTAAAACATTTAGATGGTTAGTATTAGAATCAATACTGTTTACTACTCCATACATACCTTTGAATGGACCATCAATAATATTAATTTTATCTCCGACAACATAGTTATCGTCATGTTTATTAGTTTGAGTTCCAATATTACCAAGAATTCTATCAATCTCTTGTGGTAATAATGGTGTTGGTTTTGCACCTTTTCCTGATGAGCCAATAAATCCAGTAACTCCTGGAGTATTTCTAACAATATACCAGGCTTCATCAGACATTATCATTTCTACCAATATATAACCAGGAAACATTTTCTTAGTTTTTTCTTTTTTTACGCCATCTTTTACTTCAACTTCTGTAGTCTCTGGAATAATAATTCGATAAATAAAATCTTGCATTTCCATTGACTCAGTACGCATTTCTAATTTTTCTTTTACCTTTGTCTCATGTCCACTGTAAGTATTAACTACATACCATAATTTTTCATTTTCCATTAACTAAGTACTCCTACTAGCCAAGAGAAGGCAATATCAATTAGATAAAAAAATACTCCAAAGAATACACAAAATACAATTGTTGATAAAGTATTCTTAGTAACTTCCTTTGTTGATGGCCACTTGACTTTCTTTAATTCTGCGAACGTATTATGAAAAAAACCTTTTTTTGCTTTCATAAAAACATCTCCTTTTTTTCAAATAAAAACACTTCTTTGTAGTGCTAAATAAATATTA
>CAZSDG010000061.1:0-3635 GCA_964605575.1 uncultured Muribaculaceae bacterium
ATATTGACAAAATAATATATATTGTATAAACTGAAGATACTAAATAAACTAATTTAATGATTTTTTATTAATTTTAGTTTATGAGGTAAGGGTCGAAAGACTCACAACTAAACATTATATTAAGGTATGCGCGCGCATACTATCTCGAGTATTATTCGAAGAATCTAATTAGAAATACAAAAGATAGAGGTAAAGTCACATTGTCGCCTTAATATAAAAGAATAGTATTGTGACATGATCAATTATTATTATTCGTTTAGGGGGAAAAGGTATCAAGGAGAAATCTGAGATATCTTTTTTCTTGCCTAAATTACCTTTGAATGTTATAGTATTTCGCATAGAAATGGGCTGAGTTTATGTGGTTTGTTATTTCAATGTTGCTATCACCAATCTTAAGTATGAATTTAGAAGCTATGTTAAATTTGCGATTATTTAAAGATGCTGCTAATGCAGGATATAAGTTGGATTTAAATAGATTATTTGAGATTCGAGCCGTTTTATTAAGAAGAAACTTAGGTAATTTATCTAGACATTTTATTCCAATAATAAATGTAATAAGCCAATTAAAGATAAATGCCGACTATTTAAGAGATGCAGATCAAATTATAAAATTATTAATTGAACATGAAGTAGCTGTTCCTCTGACAGATAAAGAACAAAAAAAGTATAAATCGCTGCCAATTGGAATAAATGCTGTGTTTATTTCTAATAAATATACAAAGGAAACTGAAAAGAATACTACGGTTGTGATTCATGCAATTGAAGATAAAAAATCAATCATTATTTTTAGAAATGATGAGAATGGTAAGCAAATTGTTGTTGATGTTAAGGGATATTTAAATACTTTAAATGAAACAGAACTAGAAGAAGAACTTACTAAAGTTGAGAATGTATTTGGCTTAAATAAAAAAGACCAAGGAAACACTGATGACATGTCTAATGATAAAAAGAAATTGTTAGACTTGAAAATTAGAGCGACTTCTTTACAGGAACAAGATGAAATAGAAAAACAAACTGAACAAACTTATACAAAAAAACAATGAAATCACATAAGTGATTTTTTTAATTTGCTAATCGTAAATGAATAATATATGATATTGTTGGGTGATGATAATGAAAAAAATAAATAAAGAAAAAAGATTGAAGTTTACGACAAATACTTATATGAAAGAAGCAGTTAATTATCAAATAGTTATCATTAAAGATAATCCCGATTATTTTGTGACAATAAAAAAGTATGATGAAGTAACTAAACCTTTTATTTTGACTAATCATCATGGTAAGGATATTACTTATTTTGCTAATGGCTATTACTTAGTGGAATTTACACCTTTAAATGACTATTATAATATTCGTTTTTATTATAATGAAAAAAAAGAATTAGTTGATTTCTATATAGACATTTCTTTAGAAAATGGAATAAAATATAAACTACCATATTATACTGATCTTTATTTAGATATTTTAAATAGAGAAGGAACAGTATCCTTTACTGATGAAGATGAATTATCATCTGCATTGGCTGAGAATAAAATTAGTAAAAGAGATTATGATTTTGCATATAAAATTGGTAAAAAAGTAAAAAGGGAAGTTGAAGCAGGCGAAAACTTCTTTATTAATCTTGATAAAGTAGCAATTATTAATAAGTATTTTAAGGATAATATTTAGGAGAGATTGATTATGGTAAATAAAATAATTAAAGAAATATTTAGTCTATCTAATGAAAAAGATAAGGCATCGGTAATGAGATTTTTTAAGACCAGTAAGGGACAATATGGGGAAGATGATAAGTTCTTAGGAATAAAGGTTCCTCGTTTAAGAGGGTTAGCTAAAAAGCGCTATAAAGAGCTTTCTTTTAATGACCTAGAAGAATTGTTGCAAAATGAATACCATGAAGTTAGAGAATTTGCCTTATTTTGTTTAGTTTTAATGTATAAAGAAAATCCCATGAGTACTTATGAATTATACTTAAGAAATATAAAATATGTAAATAATTGGGATTTAGTTGATTCAAGTGCCCCACATATTTTAGGTAAGCATTTATATGATAATAATCTAAGTAGGGAGATTATTGATGAATTAGCTGAATCTAATGACTTATGGAAACAAAGAATTGCAATTATAGCAACTCAGTATTTTATTAAAAATGGTGATTTTGCATATACATTAAGGTTGGCAAAGATGTATTTAACTCATGAAGAAGATTTAATAAGGAAAGCAACTGGTTGGATGCTAAGAGAAGTAGGAGAAAAAGACTATTCTTTATTATTGGACTTTTTAAAAGAGAACGTCTTACTAATGCCTAATGTAATGTTTAGTTACGCAATTGAAAAGTTAGAATTAAAAGATAAAGAGTTATTAAAAGAAATTAGAAAAAATAATTAATTATTTGTTATAATATTAATGGGTAGGAGGTAATATTATGGATATTGTTGTCAAAAATGAAATTACGAGTAATGATCAAAAAAGTGCTTTATTTTTAGGGCTAGATAATCACGATATTGAAAGTATTAAAACTGAAGTTTCTGAGCCAAAGAAAGATTCCTTGGATATTGTTATTGATTTTCGGAATATCGAAAATTTAAATGGTTTACTTAATCAAGTTAATAATATGGAATCAGCAAATAAACTTAAAAGAACAATTTATGATGATTATTTATCAATTACATTATTAAATAAAATAAAAGAGCTTGGCTTGGAAATTCATGGTAGATTGAGCTATATTGATTTAAATGTTAAAGAAACAGAGTTGACTAGTCCAGATTTAAGTAGTTTCTTAAATGGAGAGTTTATTGACATATATGAGGTCTTATATTTACTAAAACAACTGCAAAAAAATAATAAACTGCCAATGAGAATACATTTGTTTTTAGATTATATTGATGATCCAAAACTCCAAGAATCAATTAATTATTTAATGAATAGTCAGGAAATAAAAGTTATTGCTTATTCAACCAAAAGGGAGTTATTAACAAATAAATTACCAAGTGGTTTAGAAATTAATAGTGAGTCTATAACAATTTATGAGAAAACTACCCAAGTTAAAACTTATGCATAAAAAAACATTTATTGCAAAACCCCTTAATTGCTAATAAATGTTTTTTATTTGGAAGTACTATTTAGTTATTTGAATACCATTATCTTTAGCTAAAACAACTTCTCTTAAACCATCATAAATTGCTAATGCTTCAGCAGTATCAAGATATTCTTTAGATTCTGGACGGTGAGCTAATATTTCTAAATAACCCATTGCCAAGTAACCTTCAGTTAAGTTCTTGTTAAACTCTGATTTTGCCCATTGGTCATAATAGTGACGAGTTCCAGGATATTTTCTAGCAAATGTATCGTAGAAAACTCCAGGAATATCAAAATCTGGGAAGTAAGCAGCAAGATTAACATTTCTAACAAGTTCTGGAATTCTTGCAGCCTCCTCAACTGTTAATTCCTTTAAAGCACGAATAAAGTCATCGTTTTTAAAATTTCCAACAGTTCCAATTAAATTTGAGGTATTAATAGAGTGTTCAGATAATTCCATTTGATCTTTTTTAACAATATAGTTCATATATATTCCCCTTTCATGAGTTGATATCTTACAATAAAAGACAATGAATGTCAAGTTTTAATAACTATTTTGT
>CAZSDG010000062.1:0-3603 GCA_964605575.1 uncultured Muribaculaceae bacterium
ATAAAAAAACTATACTTCTATAGTTTTTTTTCTAGTTTAACAAGAATATTAAAATCTTCTTCATCAATAATTTTTTCAATACCACTATTCTCTTCTATTGTTGCGAGTAATTCATGTTCAATAGTTGTTTTATTATCTGAGATTAAGTCATTTATATAATCATCTTTTGTTTCAAAGCTAATTAATATTCTATCTTCAACATTAAATCCGACATCTTTTCTAAATACTTGACAATTACGAATTATTTCTCTTAATATCCCTTCTTTTTTAAGTTCTTCATCAATATTTAAATCTAGAGCTACTTTAAGATAATCATTTTCCATAATTGCCAGATTGTCCATTTCTTTTGCTTCAATATTAAATGCTTCAGGGACTAATTCTAAGTCATAGCCCGGAACTTTAACATTGCTATTACTTTTTACTTTTGTTACTAATTCTTGATGATTATCTAAATCATTTAATAGATCCTTAACTTTATTAACATCACCCTTTAAAATAGAACCAGCTGTTTTAAAGTTAAGGGTTAAGTACTCAGTTTTTAATGAACTAAAATCTTTTAAGTATGTTAAATTTTTTACATTTAATTCACTCTTAATAATTGTTTCATACTCATCTAAATTTACTTTATCTAATAAGTATAAAGTCCTAAGTGGTTGTCTTACTTTAATATTGTTTTCATTTCTAAGTTTTAAGGAAGCAGTAATAACTTCCCTGACATAATCAACTTCAGTAATTATATTATTTTCAATTGCATAATTACTTGGAGTTGGATATGAATTTAAGAATAATGATTCTGGGTGTGATGAGTCATAAACCCTGATAATATTTTGATAAATATATTCAGTCATAAAGGGAATCATTGGTCCCATTATACTTGTAACTGATTTTAAAGCATAGAATAATGAATAATAAGCAACTTTTTTATCAGTTGTATTTTCTGATTTCCAAAATCTTCTTCGGTTAATTCTTATATAGAAGTTAGAAACATCATCAACAAATTTTTCAAAGTCTTGGGTAACATCTCTTAAATTATAATCATTCATATTACTAATTGATCTTTTAATTAATTCATCAGTAGTTTTAATTAACCATTTATCAGAAACAGTTAACTCTTCTAAGTTTGGTGTATAGTCTTTTAGATCAACTTTGTCTAGTGAAGCATAGGTATTAAAGAATACTGCCATATTATAATAAGAAAGTAGTTTTCTTTTAGCTTCTTCGCCTAAATTAAAACCAAAATAAACATTGTTTACAGGATTAGCACTTGTATATAAATATCTTGAAGCATCAACCCCGATTTTTTCAACTGCATCTTCAAAACTGATATTAAATCCTGTTTTGGAAAACTTAGAGCCATCTTCAGCTAAGACCATGCCATGAGTTCCAACTTTTTCATAAGGGGCGACACCTTTAATAACTGTACTCATAAATAACATCGAATAAAACCATAATCTAACTTGTTCGTGAGCTTCAACTATATATTCAGCTGGAAAATATTCATTGAAATAATCTCTGTCTGTAAAGTACTTTAAAGTTGAAAAGGGAACAATCCCGGCATCCAACCAAACATCTCCTACTTGTTCAATTCTTTTAACTTCTTTATTACATTGAGGACACTTGATTTTTATTTCATCAATCCAAGGACGATGTAATTCTTTAATATTATCTACTAATTCTTTATTTATTGCTAAGTCTCTTAATTCTTCTTTGGAACCAACAACAGTTAAATGGCCACATTCACAGTTATAAAAAGGTAGAGGTAAACCATAAAATCTTTTTCTAGATATATTCCAATCAGACATATTGTTTAACCAGTCTTCCATTCTTTTACCTTGATATTCTGGATACCATTTAACCGAGGCTGCATTTTCAATTAATTTTGGTCTTAATTCATCAACCGCGATTGCATACTCTTCGCCAAGTCTAAATAAGATATCGTGTTTACAACGCCAACAAAATGGATAACTATGAGTTAGTTTATGAGTTAAAAATAACTTATTTTGTTCTTTTAATTTATTGAATACTAACTCGGCTACATCTTTAGCTGGTAGACCACTTAAAAAATCAAAATTATCATAAAATATTCCTGATTCATCAATTGGTGTAATTATATCTAAACCTAATTGTTGTCCTAAATCAAAGTCTTCTGCACCACAGCCTGGAGCAATATGAACAATCCCCGATCCTTCTTCTGCATCAACCATATCCCACAGAACTATTTTATGTTTAACATCTTTTTGTAATGGTAAATTAGGAAACATTGTTTCATATAATTTATCCACTAATTCTGAACCTTTATATTTATTTAAGATTTCTCCTTTGTCTTTACTAAAACGTTTGTAATAGACATCTAAACACATAATTAAAGGCTTATCCTCGTTAGGAAACTTAATACTAGCATATTCAAGGTCTGGATGTACAGCCAAAGCTATATTAGATGATAATGTCCAAGGAGTTGTTGTCCAAACTAAAATATTTTCAGCACTATCAAGTAGTGGTAATTTTACAAATACTGCTTCATGTTCAACATCATGATAAGAACCACTCATTTCATGTTCAGATAAAGAAGTTCCGCATCTTGGACACCAAGGCATTGGTCTATATACTTTTTTTATCCAACCATGATTATCACATTCTTTTAAGAAATGCCAAATACTAGTAATGTTTTCATCAGTATATGTATAATAAGAATTATCCCAATCCATCCATTGCCCTAATTGTTTAGATTGTTCTGTAATAATATCTGCATATTTTTTTACTCTAGCAACACAGGTATCAGTAAATTTATCTAAACCATATTCTTCAATATCTTTTTTAGATTTAAAACCCAAGTCTTTTTCAACTTCAACTTCAACCCATAAACCTTGAGAATCAAACCCATTACGAAAATGTGAGGTATAACCATTCATTAATTTATATCTCATAATTGAATCTTTAATTGTTCGTCCCCAAACATGGTGTACTTTCATTGAATTATTTGCTGTGATCGGTCCATCAATAAAACGATATTTTTTTCCATCTTTATTTTTTTCTCTCACTTTATTAAAAATATCTTGTTCGTCCCAAAATTTTAAGATTTCTTTCTCACTTTTAATAAAATCATAATTGTTTGCAAATTTTTTCATATTTATTCCTCCAACAAAAAAGTCCTTAATTCATAAGGACGAAAAATTTTCCGCGGTACCACCTTAGTTCACTTATTAAGTGCACTTATACTCTTATCGCGAGCTAGACGTATTAGCATCCAAAGTGATTTGTTAAAGATTTATTTCCTTGTTTTCACCAACCACAAGTTCTCTACTAAACGCTTCTTTAACCGTCTTTTTCATTTGCCTTTATAAATTAGATTATACGAAGATTAGGATAGTTTGTCAATTGACTTTAATTACATTATAAAAAAGTTAATAATTTTGATTATAAAGCATCAATAAAATGTGAAAAAGTATCTTTCTTAAAGACCCTTATTTTTTCCTTTATAAGTTTCTATTTCTTTTAAAGTAGCGCTTCCCCTATATATTCCTCTGTTTGTTAAAGCTTCTAGTGTTTCAAGTTTATCAACCATAAAAGAAGAAAAAGCAATACTTAAATCTGAGTCTTTACTTC
>CAZSDG010000063.1:0-3463 GCA_964605575.1 uncultured Muribaculaceae bacterium
TTTGTTTTTCCTAAAACTAAATAATTTATATTATTAAAAAGAAGTAATGGTTTTTTACTTCTTTTTTTGTGTTATTAAAACTTTTTAGAATATTGTTTGTCTTTATTATTCTTATTTTGAATTTCTTCACTTAGTTTAGCTAGTAACAAGTCTTGAGAAAATTGATAATTAGCAAAACTTTTATCAATTTCAATAATATTCCCACCTCCAGGTGTACCTTCTGAAATAAAAGTAATTGTATTATTCTCTTCATTTACATTCATTACTCTTAAGACTAGTCTATGACCTGCTTCAAAGTTAATTTCAATCATATCACCAATATTATATTTTCTAACATATTGATTAGGTTCTATTTTTTTACTTAATTTTGCTAGTAATAAACTTCTTGAAAAAAATTTATGGGTAAAATCTTCTTCAATTTCAATTATTTCACCATTACCAGGTTCACCTTCAACCATAAATTTATATGTCTTTTTCTCAGTATTTATTTCAATAACTCTAAAACCCAAAACATTTCCGGCTCCTGTATTAAATTCTAATTTGTCATCAATATTATATCTCATAATAACCTCCTTATATACATTATTTTATTCTTTTTGATATTGCTTTGAATAAATAATTGCTTTTAATTTCCTAATCTCTTCATGATTTAAGAAACTATTATAAATTATAGCATAAAACAATTTATCATCATCACTAATATTTTCTATTTCTAATGCTTTAATATTTCTTAATACTTTGTTTTTAGAAATAATTATACCTTCAATATTATATATTTGTTCATCTAAATAATTATCAAGAACATTATCGTTTGAAATCATCAGTCTTGGATTAGATTTAAGTTTAGTTAATATTTCATCAGGAATATTAAAACCAACTTCATCAATTATATATTCATCTAATTCTTCATCATCTATTAAATATCTCTCACCAGTAACTATAGACTTATTTAATTTATTATTACTAATTAATTCTATACCAATATTACTTGCGATTAATAATCTTTTTTTAATTAGATCTATATCATAGCCATTAATATTTTCTAAATCAAGTTGACTATAATCAACATTTAATTCAATTAATAAATCAATTAAAGAAAATACTTTAGGATTATTATATACTTCTAAATCATTTGTTTCATATATTTTACTTAACTCTTTAATCAGTTTATTTAAGGCATTCTTTCTAAGTAATATATTTGGATTATAATTTTCACTGTGAAAGTTTATTTTTTCTTTTCTAAATAATTCAGCATTTAAACATAAATTACTATAGTTATCTTGCTCTAAATTATCAAAAAATATTTGAGGATTTTTTTCAATAAATTCTTTAGTAACAACTCCATTATTAAGTAGTCGCATAATATTTGAGACAATCGCGACAGATGAATAACATATTATTCGGTCTAACCCATGTTTAGCTAAAATGTTTAAATCTAGTCCAGACCCTCTTAGTTCTTTTAAAATTCCTGTAACGGTCTCATAATTACACATTTCAACAATTATGTTTGGATTATTAAAACTATCTATACTTAATCCATGTTTTTTTAAGGCATTTATTACTTTGTTTTTATCATCTTTTGGAGTTAATTCTACTAATTTTAGATCTATGTCTATTTTATGATTTATTTGATTTTGTAATACTATTTGATGTAAAACAAATAAAAATTCGTCAGTAAATAGATTTCTCCCCTTTTCTGATATTCTCATTATTGGTTTTTGATCATTATTATTTAGAGTTTCTTCCATTAATGGATACATTTCTGCCATTTTTCTTACTCTATAAGCTTTATTTTCTAATTCTTTTTTTAATTTATTTATTTGAGGAATTAATGCCTCGATAAAATGACCAAGTTCTTCAGTCATATTAATTTTTTCAAAGTCTACAGTTAATCCAGTAGCAGTTTCAACTGATTTTTCAACCGCTAAGAAAGTATTTTTAGCATGATTATAACCAACAAACAATCTAAGAGCTTGTATTACCTGTTGATTATCTAATCTCTCTGTTAAATAGTTAAATAATTGCAAATAGATTGGATTTAAATATATTTCTGACATTTGTTTGTTTTGTAAAGCCTTAAGAATTACTAAAAATTCATTTTCTTTTAAAGAATTAAGTTCACTTTCAAATTTACTAAATTCTTCTATTTCTTTTTGGACATCAAGTTCAGGATTATGAAAAAACATATAACTAATAAATAAACTATAATTACCAATTGCATTTATATCATTTTTTATATCGGTAGTTTTAAATTGATGACTAGTACTTGCTAGAACTTGAATTTTTCTTCTTAGTTGTTCTATTTCATTTCTTTCTTTAGCAAAATCTTGTTGTAAAATATTAATCGCTGTGTTTATCATTTTTAACTAACCTCCTGTTATTCTCAATAAAATTTTTAACTTCATTTAATTGAATAATAAAATCTTCTTTTTTATATTCTGAGAGCATTTTATCTTTATGTCTATTTAATTTTGATAACCTAGAAGACATATTATTAAATGCTCCTTTATCTACCCAAGTTTTTTTAACAAAGGCATGGAGAATAAAACAATGGTTTTTATCTATTACATATGCAATTCGACATTGTCCTTTTCTTACTTCTTTAATCCCACTTAAAGCATTGTTGTTATTTAACTTACGATAAGAAATTGGTTTTCCTTCTAAAATTGAATTTAATAGTTCTAAAAATATTGGGTATACTTCGGGATTATAACCCTTAATATCTGAAAGAAAATCGATCGTACCTTGTGTACTTTGGTAAAAAGAAACATCATAGTTTGCTTCAATAGTTTCCACTTCATCTAAATCTTCACTTTCATCTAAACTAATTGCAATATTTAATGATTCAATAATATTATTAATTTTATTAATTTCATTTCTTGTTTCTTGACTATTATCTTCTTTTAATAATTCATAATATACTTTTAGTTCAGCATAATAATGTAATATTATTTTTCTAATGATATTTTCAGAATCATTCTTACGCATTATATCTTCAAGAACCATCTCAAGATCCATATTTCCATCAATAAAATCTACATATATTTGTGTATTATCGCTTTGTTTTAATCTTCTATTTTTTTTAATACTTTTTGGTTTTTCTTCTGGTTTTTCCACTTCTAACTCTTCTTTTTTCTTACTCTCTTGTTCTTTTTTAACTCTTTCAAGTTCATTTACTTCACTGTCTTTTTTCATCAAAAAAATATTGTTGTGTTCAACAACTTGTTCTAAAACAATTAGTATTTTTTTCAAATCTTTTTCATTAAGATTAAAATGTTTATAAATAGGTTCTACATCTTCAATAAAACCATCAATATTTTTTAAATAATATTTTACATCTCTTACTTCCATTAATATTACCCCTTTGAATGGGTCATACTTTATCAAATAATAGGTTTTATGTCAATATAATGTATTATTTAAACCAAATAAAAACCTTGAATATTAATCAAGGTTACTTATT
>CAZSDG010000064.1:0-3220 GCA_964605575.1 uncultured Muribaculaceae bacterium
TGTATCATAATTAATAAATTATCTTATTATATTCTTAAAAATTAATAAAACTATTATGCTTATCCTCATTTATTTATTTTTTTTTGCCAAATAATTTCTTCAATATCTGTTTGATGATAATTTGGCTCATAATCAGTTAATTTATTATACATTTTCATAAAAAGATGATTAAAAGGTTGATATCTACTACCACTATTGCGAAATCTAACTGCATAAGTTTGATAACCAAGTTCATCTACATAACTTTTTTGAAAATTAATTACATAATTTTCTTCAACTTTCTTGATAGTTAAAATACTTGCTTCTTCCTAAGAAAAATCATCGCTACGCCATTCAATAATGCCATTATTAAATAAACGTTTATACTCATCATGTCTTTTAAAGCTCAAATTCATTTCCCTATTTTTTTTAATTAAGTCTAACTCATCAGCAATGGTTTCACATCTATTAAGTTCATAATCTTGAACTTCAAAGAGATTACAAGTTCTTAAATCACTATATAATTTTTCAAACAATGAATAAATAAAATAATTTTCTTTAGATATTATAAATGATTTATTTAATACATCATCAGGAAGTGGAATATGTTTTTTACTTACAATTGTCCAATAAAGATCTAAATTGCCAGCAAAAAGAATAATAAGACTTTGTTTGCCATCATCAAGCCTAATTTCATAGCCGCTTTCCGTTTTGGTTTTAGTTATATTAATCATTTTAACTCCTTGATAATCATATTATACATTGTTTAATATATTTATGATATATTAATAATAAGGAAGGGTAAAATATGGCTAATGATGATTTTAAATTACTTGAACCAAAGCAGAACAATAAGTCGATAAAAATTATTTTAGGTTCAACAATTATCTTTTTAATAATAATTAGTTTAATTATTGCTTTTTTTGGTTGGCCAGGATCTAAAAAAAATGTTGTTGATAATCAATTAAACACTAGTAAAAATAATGTTAGTCATAGTTCATCTTCAAAAAACATTTTTAGTGATGTTGATAACCCTAGTAAGAAACCACCTGAATATGATTTTGATGAATCTAGTTCAGAGGAAAAAGAAGAGGACCTGATAATTGTTCCTTCAGATACAGATATTCATATTGATAAATATTATATCGAAGCTAATATTCAAACCAATGGCGATTTAGAAATGAAAGAATTAATAATTATCGAAGGTGAGTATTATAGTATTAAGCAAGTACTTAGTTTTAGCAATATTTATCCAAAGAAATTCACAGGAATTTTAGATGACTTTAAGGGTAGTAATATATATGATGGACAAAGGATTGATGATGTTAAAATATATGGAGTTAAATATTCCACAAAATATTATGAATTAATAAATAATGAAAACAGAGAAGAATTTAAAGAATTAACTTATGCCAAATTAGGTCAATATGGTATTTTTGTTAAAACTCCTCAAAAACAAGAATATGAAATTTTCTTACCTTCATCTTATAATCAAGCTTGTCTAATTACCTACACAATTAAAGATGTAGTTGTAATTCATAATGATATAGCTGAGATTAATTGGCGGTTTATCAACGGGAAGATTAATCAACAAATTAATGAATTAATTATTAAAATTAATTTACCAAGTGGTTCTAGTTATTTAAAAGCATTTTCGAAATTTCCATATAATAATGCCAGTAAAATAATAAGTACAGAACAAGTTGAATTAAAAGTTAAAGATTATCAACCAGGATACAATCTTGAATCTAGAGTAGTATTTAATAAAGATCTTATTCCAAATTCAACTAAACTTAGCCACGTCAATGGTTTAGATAATATCTTAACCGTTGAAGAAGAAAAAGTTAATTAGTTATTAAATAATATGTTATAATATTAATGGTGATAAAAAATGATTTATCTTGATTATTCAGCAACTACTAAAGTTGACTCTGATACTTTAAATTACTTTAATGAAGTCGTTAATAAATATTATGGAAATCCTAATTCAAATTATGATCTTTCTTTAATGGCTAAAAATGAAATAAATAAGAATACCAAAATAATTGCTAACTATTTTAATGTAGCTGAAAATGAAATTATTTATACAAGTGGAGCTTCCGAAGCAAATAATTTAGCAATAAAAGGCGTGGTTGAAAATAGACCAAATACGCAGATAATTACAACTAATTTAGAACATTCTTCAATTATTACCCCTTTAGGTTATTTACAAAAGAAAGGTTATAAGATTTCTTTTGTAAATTTAAAAGAAAATGGGGAAGTAGATCTTGACCATTTAAAAGAATTGCTTAAAAATGATACATCATTAGTAACTATCGGTTTAGTTAGTAGCGAACTAGGTATTAGACAACCTATTGAAGCAATTGGAGAACTATTAAAGTCATATCCAGAGACAGTTTTTCATAGTGATATAACTCAAGCAGTAGGTAAAGTAGAAATTGATTTAACTAATGTTGATCTTGCTTCAATTTCTGCGCATAAGTTTTACTCATTTAAAGGTATCGGAGCTTTAATTAAGAAAAAACATGTTAATTTAATTCCAATAATTCATGGAGGCAGAAGCTTAACAATGTATCGAGCAGGCACACCCCAAACTGAACTTATATGTGCGATGGGTTATGCAATAAATAAATTAACTGATTTACATCCAGAACATTTAATTAATTTAAATAAGCAAATAGTTAATCATTTAAGTAAATATCCAAATATAATTATTAATTCTACAGAGTTATCTATCCCGCATATTTTAAATATTTCAGTTCTTAAGCATTTAAGTGATGAAACCCAAAAATATTTTGCAGATAATAAAATATATTTATCTACTAAAACAGCTTGTTCAGAAGCAGGTTCTTATTCTAAAGCTGTATTTGAATTAACCAAATCTATAGAAAGAGCAGAGTCATCAATTAGAATTAGCTTATCTAAGTATACAACCGAAGAAGAAGTAACAAAATTATTACAAGTATTTGACTCTTATTTAAATTAAGATGAAAATAGTTAAAATAAGCGCGATTTGGTGCTCTTCTTGTATTATTATGAATAATACTCTAGAAGAATTAACTACCGAATATGAGCTTAATATTATTGAATTAGACTATGATTATGATGAAGAAGCAAAAAGTTATGAGCCTGGAACTAAATTACCAGTTTTAATAATATTTAATAATGAAAATCAAGAAATAAAAAGAATAATAGGAGAGAAGTCTAAAAAAGAACTAATTAGTATTTTTAATGACTTAAA
>CAZSDG010000065.1:0-2967 GCA_964605575.1 uncultured Muribaculaceae bacterium
AAGAGGCGCCCCTGCTAAGGGTGTAGATCGGGTAACCGGTGCGAGAGTTCAAATCTCTCCTACTCCGCCAAAAGAATATTAAGAGAAATACTTCTCTTTTTTCTTGCTTATTTTAGATTATTTTGTTATATTATCCCCTAATTAAAGGGGGAAATATAATGACAAGAGATTTTTATAATGTAGTTAATTTATTTTGTTTAAAAGTTATATTAGATAAGGTTGATTTTTTAACTTGGTTACAAGGTTTTGAACTTTTCTTAGAAGCTCAAGAACACATTCCTGATGAAGAAACATTAAATAAATTGGCTCAAGCTTTAACAATAGCCAAACTAACAGCATTTAATTCAGTATCGGAAAAAGATACCTATCAAATAGCTTTAGCTAAACTGATAAATTTTAAACAAACAGAAATTAATAGCAAAAACTATTCATAAAAAAACTCTCAATTGAGAGTTTTTATTAATCATTATTTCTTAAGCGTTTTAAAGCAGTTATTAGAGACATTCTATTTCCATAGTTAAGAGTAGCCATCCGATAGATTTTAATTGAAATATAAGCAAATAATGTGGTTGTAACTACTAATAAAGTAAATGATCCTAATACTTCAATAATACTAACTTCTGACATTGAATATCTAGCAAACATCGCCATTGGTGAAGTTAAAGGAAATATTGAACCATATGTTAATAATTTACCAGCTGGGTTATTAATGCCATAGATCGCTGCTAAGAATGCTAAGACAAACAACATTTGAATAGGTCCCATAGATGAAGTTGCATCCTCTACTCTTGTTACTAGTGAACCTAAAGCTGCATAAACAAAGAAATATAATGAAGCTCCAACTATCGCAAAGGCTAAATAAATAACAACTAAATTTAAAGTAATATTTTGATTTAAAATTACTAATAAAGCTGCTGGATAATTAGATTTATTAATCATAAAACCAAGATAACCGACTAAAAGCATTAAGATTATTTGCCCAAAACTAACTACTAATGCTGATAATACTTTCCCAACAATTAAACTAGTTGTTGATGTACTAGTAATTAATAACTCCATTGTTCGATCATTTTTTTCCCGAGCTACCGAAGTAGAAACAGCTACTCCATACATAATAATCATAAAATATAAAATAGATATCCCAAAGTAAGCAATAAAATAATTATTTTGAGCACTCTTACCTATTTCTTCAACACTAGATATTAAAGTAATATTACTTGCCTCTTCTACTAAATTAGGATCAATATTGTTTTTTAAATAAAAGTTATTGCGATTATATTCTAATAAGCCATCCGCTATTAAAGTATGAACCGTTTCATTAAACAGCAAATCAGAACCTGATTTAAGGAATATATAATCATTAGGAGCATTAATAACTAATCCTGATCTTAAATTTTCTTTGGAAATATCTTCTTTAAGTATTTCGACTGATTCATATTCTTCTCCTAAAGAAAATGGGGCATAACTTTCTAAATCACTCTTTAAAACCTCTGGAGTTAAGATTACATAACCAAATTTACCTAATTCTTCAATCTTTTCCTCTAATACTTTTTCGGCAAAAGACTTTTCACCATCAATACTATTAAATAATCTTGGTGCAAAAGTAAGACCAAAAACCATTAATAAAATTATTAAAGTAGTTATTTGGATTGACCTAGTCTTAAGAGTTGTTTTTAATTCAAATAAGAAAACTTTAAAAATATTCTTCATCTTATTTATCCCTTTCTAATTTAATAAATATTGTCTCTAAGGATGGTTCATAATAACCAAATGATTCAATTACTAAATCCAATTTCAATAAATCTTTTAATAAACTATTGGTTGTCTTATTATTTAAACATTCAATTATTAAATAATCTCTATTCACTTCAACTTCAATATCTTTTATTTCTTTTAGTTTATCTTTTACTTCTACTGATTTTATATTTTCAACCACTAATTTAACTTTATTCTTACCCATCTCTTTTTTTATCTTCTTTAAATTATCTGATAAAATAATATTCCCATCTTGAATAAATGTTACATCATCACAAAACTCTTCAACATGAGACATTTGATGAGAAGAAAATACAACGATTTTTTCTTTACTAATAAATTCTTTAATTATATCTTTTAAAACACTAGCATTAACAGGGTCTAATCCTCCAAATGGTTCATCTAAGATTAAGATATCCGGATCATTGACAATTGCTTGAGCAATATAAAACTTCTGTTGATTACCTTTACTTAAAGTTGATAATGGTTTATTTAAAAAATCAGTAAGATTCATCTTCTCAATCATCTTTATAGATGAATCCCTCGCACTCTTCTTATCCATTCCCTTTAATAAAGCAAAATAAATTAATTGATTAAGCAAACTAACTTTTTGATACATCCCTTTTTCTTCAGGCAAATAACCAATTTTATAATCATTCTTATTAAATGGTTTCCCATCAATTAATACCTCTCCACTATTAGGTTTAAAAACATCCATTATTATTCTAATTGTTGTTGTCTTACCAGCTCCATTACGTCCTAAAAAACCCATGGTTCTTCCAGACTCAATCGCAAAACTAACATCTTTTAAAATCTTCTTATTCCCAAAACTCTTATTAATATTTTTTACTTCTAACTTCATTACATATCCTCCCTTAATAAAATAACATAAAATAAAGATAAATAAAACTCCTTTAGAACAAAGAAAATTATTAGAAACTATTTAAAAAAATTAACTCTTTTTATTAAGTTAACTTTTTTACTAATATTTTGTTTCACATTATTTACAATTATCCAGAAAAAGAAAAAATTAGTATAATCCATCCTGATTTAACTAAACGCTGTAATTTCGGTTCTAAAATAGATGAAGAAAAGAATGAAGTTTTTAAAAGAACATATCGTCCAATATTTATAAAACTTGGTATTATATTCCCTTTTTATAAAAAATGTAACTATGTATTCCACAACGACATTATCTTTAATCTATTTTTA
>CAZSDG010000066.1:0-2674 GCA_964605575.1 uncultured Muribaculaceae bacterium
TTAATTGTTTTCATTATTCTTAAATCGATTAGGGTTTTTAAATTTTGATCAGCAATAAAAATAATATTGCTACCTCGTCCACCATTACCGCCATCAGGTCCACCCATATCAACATATTTTTCACGACGAAAAGAAGTGCACCCATCTCCACCTTTACCAGCAATTAACTTAATTGTGACTTCATCAACAAACATATATATCACCAAGCCAATTATAGCACTTAGAGCTAAAAAAAGCATCTATGCTTTTGCATAAACGCTTACTTTTTTTCTTTTTTTGCCAAGTCTTTCATATTTAACTTGACCATCAATTAATGCAAACAAAGTATGATCTTTACCCATTCCGACATTAGTACCTGGATAAATCTTCGTTCCTCTTTGACGATAGATAATGCTGCCTGATGTAACAACTTGCCCATCAGAAGCCTTCGCACCTAATCTACGTCCACGGCTATCTCGACCATTTTGAGTTGAAGATTGACCTTTTTTTGAAGCAAATAATTGAATGTTTAATATCATAAATTTCATAATTATTCCTCTTCTCTTATTTTAATGTTTTTTGGATAATCACTTTCTAAATCTTTTAATAAACTTAACATATTAACTAGTAACTTATTTGTTATTTCATCCTCTTTAAGATTTTCGATTAATAATGTTTGTTCTTCGATATATTTAATTGCTTCATTATCAATGCTTAATATACCGTTAATTGTTGTCACTACAATGCTACTTACTGAGGCACAGACAATATCTTTGCCAAATTCAGCATAATTAGCATGACCAGTTATTTGGATTTTATTAATTTGATTATCCTTTTTTTGATAAATTATTTTTATCATTATCCTAACCTACTATTTTTTTAACAATTAATTTAGTATATGGTTGGCGATGTCCTTGTTTACGACGATATTTCTTTTTAGCTTTAAACTTGAAAACAATTATTTTCTTTTGTTTTCCTTGTTTTAATACTTCACAAACAACTTTAGCACCTTTTACATATGGTGTACCAACTTTATCGTTTAGTAACAATACTTTATCGAATTCTACAGATGCACCAACTTCATATGGTAGTTTCTCAACAAATATTTCTGAATTTTCTTCAACAATATATTGTTTGCCACCAGTTTCAAATATAGCCTTCATAATTCACCCTCGCTTTCTAAAATTTTGGGTACTCGCCTCAACAAGGTGTACTTAAGTAACTTATAACCTTTCAAGTGCGGTTTATAAAAACTTATAAACATTTGAATTTTACCAAAGGAACAAGTAAATGTCAAATAAAAACCACCCCATAGTGGTTTTCAATCAGATACTTTCAAAAAAATTCTTTTTTCTAATAATTGTAATTATCCCTAATAGTAATATAAATAATCCTCCGATTAAGATTTGCGATGCTGCAACCGCAGTGTGTGGATTGTTTTGAACCGTCACTTTTTTTGAAGAAGATTGTATATCTGTCGTTGCCTCTTCTTTACTACTAACGGGTAACTGCTCACTAGAATTAGTATTATTACTTTCAATTGGTAGGTTAAAACGATTAATATCTATCTTAAATATTGGATCTGCATCAGACGCTGTATCATAATAGAAACCTAAATTATTGAACATTTCATTTAAACTCATCTTTTTTAGTTTATCGACTATCACTTGATCATTTTCAATTTTTTTATAATCCTCTAAAGAGTAACCCTTTAATATCGATAGATTTTCTAAAATAACTCCAAAGCAAAGCGCTTCTGTAAGCGTTTGTCCTAGATAATCAATACTATCTTTATTCACTTGTTGATCATTTAGTTTATAGTCGCCTTTATAAATTAGAACTGAATTATCAACTGAGACGTTTAGTTCGGTTTTATGGGTTTCCTCAGTTTCTTCATCAACAGCTGTACACGTTAATGTAATTATTGAATTTTCATATTTTGCATTGCATTGGTCTTTAAAATTAATCTTACCAGGAGAATCATTATTATTAAATTGAATTTCAGAACCAACTTTATTAATTCTTTTTACTAAATCATCAACGGTTATTGTCTGTGCTTTACCATAAAGTATCATTGATATAGATAGTACTATTGTAATAAAAATATTGGAAGTTTTTTTCAAAATACCACTCCTCTATTAAATTGAATATATCACAATTTCTCCTTTACATTAGATTTTTAACTAAAGTTTACAATGAATTTTACATTAAATGTGACCATTTTCCAAAAAACTATAGTATTTATTATTCCCAATTATTAAGTGGTCTAAAATAGGAATACACATTATTTTTGATATCTCTAATAATTGGTTAGTTAACTTTAAATCATCCTGACTAGGACTAACTTCACCGCTCGGATGATTATGCATAATGATTATTGAGCTTGCCGATAAACGATAAGCCTCTTTAAAAATATCTCTTGGATGAACTAAACTATAATCAACAGTTCCTGTAAATAAAATTTTATAGTCAATTAATTTTTTCTTTGTATCTAAATATATAGCCAAAAATTGTTCTTGCTGACTAGTATTTAATAACTTCGAAAAATATTGATAGGCACTTGTTGTGCTGTTAATTGTTATTTGGTCATTTATTATATGCATATCATATACTCTTTTTCCTAGTTCAATTGCGGCGATTAAAGTAACGGCTTTAACTTTTTTTAAACCCTTTATTTTTGAGAGTTCACTAATTG
>CAZSDG010000067.1:0-2636 GCA_964605575.1 uncultured Muribaculaceae bacterium
GATTTGAACTCTCGCACCGGTTACCCGATCTACACCCTTAGCAGGGGCGCCTCTTCAGCCTCTTGAGTACTACTCCATATTTACCGCCTGACTGAATTTTACAACAATACGGCGGCTAAGTCAAACCTAATTTTCTTCAATATATTTATCAATTTGTTTAAAGATGAAAGTTCCATCGTCTTGTCTATCAAAAATTATTTTTACTTTAGGGGCATTATTATTCAGCAATTTTTCTTTAACATCAAGACGAATATCTTCAGTTGTTTCAAAATTTCGTTTAACAGAGAAAATTATTTCTGTTTTATCATCACTGGAGTATACAATATAACCTGATAATTTATTATTTAATCTTTGTTCTTCAACATAACCAAATGTTTTAATAACGATTGCTTGGTTATTTTCCACTTTAACACTGATTTCTTGATCAATATAAGTCATTAAACTTTTCCGAACATTATCAGCAATTTGAGAAAATGTATAAGTATTATCTTCAAACTTAATGTTTTCAATTGAACCATACGGAATATTAATTGATTGCTGGTTAATTGTAATATCATTACCATAAATTAACTTAGCATATTTTAAGACTTCTTTATCAGAGGTTTTATAGCCATCGTAAGTTATCTTTATTCCACATGAAGGTTGATTACTTTTATTTACACAATCAAACATTCGATTAAGTGTTGTTAAAATTTTAATACTATTGGTTAAAGTTGCTCTTTCTAACTTATCATTTTTATAAAAGTAACCTAAAAATGTTTTGTTATTAAGGTAATTATAATAATTATATGTTGGCTTTTCAAACTCAGTAATTGTTTTTAATGTTAATAGTTCAAATCTTGGATCAACATACTTAGCGTCAAAACCATCATTAGTTTTAGGTTTATTTAAATAACTTATTACGAGATAAACACAAGTACCTAAAACTGCGACTGCTAAAATTAAACCAACAATCATTAAAATTTTATCATTTCTGATCTTTTTTTCATCATCATAGATAATAGTTTTTGTTCTTCTTTTAAACAAAGATCTACTCATATAATACCTCTTTTATTTTTTCGATATTTTCTTGCATAATAGTTAAATAATTAACAGTTTTATCATCTTCATTTTCTTTTAAGTTAAAAGCAACTGCATAATCAATAATTTGGACCTTTGTATTGACAGTGATATTTCTTAATAATTCTGATTCTTTTTGTGAATCTAATTTAAAGATAGCTTTAAGGGTTTTATTAGCTATACTTTTTTTAATTTCGTTTAATACTTCATCTTTTACTTTAGTATTAGTTTCATCTAAAGATAAAACATTAAAACCATATTTGTTTAAAAATAATAACGAGTCACTTGTTACAACTAAGGTATTTTTTTTAGCATTTTCTGCGACTGTTTTTAATTCAGCTTCTAAATTTAATATTCTTGCTTTTAAATCTATATAATTATTTTCTATTTCTTGATGAATATAAGTATTGTCAATATATTCTTTTAAACCATTTTTAATATTAAGCGCTAGCATCAAGTAATTAGATGGAGAAATCCATAATTCTTCTTTGTTATTATTGACATTTAAGCCTTGGGCAACATCAATAATTCTAACCCTTTTATTTTTCTTTAAAAATTTAGCAGCTAAATCTTTTTCTTTAGAGTTACCATTATATATAAATAAAGAACTTTCTTTGGCAAAGTCACCTAACTTTTTATCAGAAATTGGATAGGTCTCTACATCTACACCTTTAGGATAGATACTTTTTACTTTAGAATTATTACCATATAATTCTTCAGCTAAGTATTTAATTGGGTAGATTGTCGTATAAACAGTTATGTCTTCTAAATCATCTCTTTTAAAACAACCAGAGATTGTTATTGTTAATATTATTAATAATATAATAGTTAAATATTTCTTCATATTTTTTTCCTTTCTGGAACTGGGTCATATCCTTTAGTGCCCCAGGGGTTACACTTTAAAATTCTTTTAGTACTTAAATAACTACCTTTAAATAAGCCATGAGCATTTAAAGCCTCAATTGTATAGTTTGAACAAGTTGGAATATGCCGACAATAACTATGAGATTTTAAAGGAGTACGTTGATATAACTTAATTAAATAAATAAAGAACTTTTTCATTATATCACCAATTTAATTGTACTATATTAGGAAAAATCTTGCAATTGATTTATCTAAAGAAGAAGTTGATGAAAACAGTGTTTTAATTGAAATGAAACACATTTATAAATATTATTAATATTGTTAGGTAGTCTAATGTAGTTGACAATGCCTGATTATGAGTAATTTTTTTAGAATGAAAAATCGTGTTATGATTAAAAACACAGGCTTAAAAAAAGAAAATGAAAATTCTAAAATATTTAAATTAATATAATTTTAGTTAGATAAAAACTCAAATAAATTGCTAGTTTGAGTTTTTTTATGAAATTAATTAAAATAATCTACTAGGGCATAATCGCTAATGAACAATAGTTTTGACCATTCTTATTGACAAAACTGTAAATAGTCGTATAATAATGGGCGAAAAAGGGGATTGGTGGTTATGTTACGTTTAACGAAATACGGAACTGTTTTGAATACGGAAACTCAAGATGGTTTTAAAGAAATGGGAATTAAAAGTTTCTTAAGAAAATTAG
>CAZSDG010000068.1:0-2483 GCA_964605575.1 uncultured Muribaculaceae bacterium
TAGATTTTATAGATAATCTTGATATAGATACTTTAGTAATAAGTGGTTTAGGAACAAATACTATTATTAATATTCTTAGTCATAGTAACTTAAATAAGATTAATAAATTAATAATTCAGGCTAATAATAACCATTATTTACTAAGAAAAAAAATAATTGAATATGGTTTTAAGTTAACTAATGAAACGGTTATTAAAGATAATAAACATTACTATATAACAATGAGTTTTAGTCGTGGTAAAGGCGCTTTATCTAGACTTGAATTAGAGTTTGGTATTCACAATAATCTGGAATACTTAAATAATACATTAAATAAATATTATAATTTACTAAATAATCCACTTGTTAATGCTCAAGAAAAAGAAAAAATTAATAATCAAATAAATAAAATAAAAGGTTTTATTAAAACCATCGGAGGGAAAAATGATTAAAATTGTTAAAACTCAAAAGAAAGGTGTACAATTATCAAATTATTTTAATTTAAAAAAGGAAGATCAGGAGTTTATTTATAACATCCACATAAATAGTCTTGCTGAATTGATTAACAATCTTGATAAAATAAAGTCAGATCCAAATTTAAATAGTAAAACTATTACTTATTACTGTGATAGCTTTGAAACTTTATTAGTTTTAGATGAACATGATCTAATTGCTGATAATAGTGATGTTTATCTTGTTGATGATTTTGAAAATAAAGATCGTTCATACATTGATACTAATATCTTAAAACATAAAATTAGGTTACGCCTTCCAATCTCCTATGTAATGTGGAATGTAAAGGTAGGAGATAAAATTTATTATTATAGTAAAACAACAAAAACAGAAGATAATAGCGATGAGAAATATGGTAATTGGCTCCAAGCTTCTGGTGAGATTAATCATACTTCTTTTAGTCAAGAAACAATTCTAGAAATTAATCGAATTGCCGAAATGATGAGTCAAGTTAATAATGGCAATTTAACTGAGGTTGAAAAAGTAATTATTCTTAGCAGTTTTTTTCAGGCAAATATGCAATTCGTCAAAGAAATTAACACAACAGTTTTGGGTGAAACATTTGTAGTTAAAGATGATAATAATGAAATAAGTCCTTGTGGCATTGGTTCTGCTGATGTATCCTTGATTGATCATTATGGTGTTTGCCGATCTTTTGCTGATTTAACTACACTTCTAGGTAATAATCCTCATATGAACTTGAATATTAGAAATGTAAGCGGTCATAGTCATGCTTGGAATTACATTATTATCGGTGGTGATTGCTACTATATCGATAATACAAGAGCAGTATCAAGAAATGATTTTCGCCAAGAAAACGCATTAAAGGCAACTAGCTTTGATCCAAAACATTTATTATTTGGTACTGATGATGCTGTGTTACTTAATCACGAAAAGCAACAATCTTTCGTACATAGACCAGTCAATAAAAATAGTATAGACCTTGGTCTAATCGAAGCAATACTAGAAAACTTTTATAACAATAACTTGCTGGCGTTTGATTACTCTAGTGTAGAACCTCATTTTAAAAGTACTAAAGTTCAATAAAAAAAGATAGGAATTAATTTAGTTCCTATCTTTTTTAAATACCCATTCTCTTTGAATAATGAAATTAATAAAGAAAATTATTGTATCAACTATTATTTTAATAAGAGTAGTGGATATATTTAAGATTGAGTCTAAGAATGATACTGAATATCCTGAAATAAACATTTGGACTATAACTAAAATAAAATATTTAATTAGAGAACTATTATTTGATTTCTTAAAGATTAATTTCTTATTAATAATAAAGTTATATATTGAAGAAATAATTCTTGCTAAAATAGTTGATAATAAAATTTTTTCAGTTAATAATAAAAAGATTGCAAATAAAACTATGTCTAAGATAAATGAACTAATTGCTGATAAAATATATTTTAAAAATAGTTTATAAATTATAATTGAATCCTTAATCGGATTGAAATGTGATGTTTTATTATTATTAATATAGATTGTTTTTATTTTTACTTCTTTGATTGGTATATCATTTTCTTTGCAATCAATTAACATATTAGTTTCATATTCATATCTTTCCCCCTTAGTTTTTAAAAACATTTTCATTAACTCTGGACTATATCCTCTTAAACCAGTTTGGGTGTCAGAAATAGTTAAACCAATAAATAATTTAAAAACATTAATAGTAATTTTATTACCGAATTTACTTCTTGGCGGAATATCATTACTACCAAAATCCCTAGCGCCTAATATCAAACTATTAGGACTATTCAGTAATTCATCTGCAACTTTTTTAATATCCTTAACTGAATGTTGACCATCACAATCAGCAACAACAGAACCTTTTATATTAGGATATTCATTTAAAATGTAATTGAAAGCGGTTTTAATCGCTCTTCCTTTACCTTGGTTAATATGATGAGTTAGGGTAGTATGACCCTTAAATGACTTAAAAAGGTCATTAAATTCGGGATTGCTACCATCATTAATGATTA
>CAZSDG010000069.1:0-2370 GCA_964605575.1 uncultured Muribaculaceae bacterium
ATTTTAATATTCTTGTTAAACTAGAAAAAAAACTATAGAAGTATAGTTTTTTTATGCAAAAAATATATGCTATAATATTTTATAGAGGTAACTATGTATGCAGAAGTGTTAGTAGAATATGGAGCTAAATCATTAGATCGAACTTTTACTTATCAAATTCCGGATAATTTAAAACATTTGCGAGTTGGAATGAAAGTTTTGGTTTCGTTTGGCAAAAATACTATTTCCGGTTTTGTGACAAGGATAATTAATGAAACAAATGTCGAAAATCTTAAACCAATCATTTCTATTATTGATGAATATATGGTCTTAAATGACGAATTAATGAGTTTAGGAGAGCATTTAAATGAATTAACTCTTTGTTCATTAATTACTGCTTATCAAACTATGTTTCCTAGTAGTTTAAAAATAAATACCAAAGAAACTAATTATCAATTATATGATGAATATCTTGAAGTAAAAGATGAATCTAAAGCTCAAGAATTTATTCAGAATAATCCTCGTAAAAAAAGACAAACAGAAATATTAAATTATTTATTAGATAATAAAAACATCTTAAAACAAGAATTTAGTGGGTCGCCACTTAATAGTTTAATTAGTGAAGGGTTAGTTGTCATTAGAAAAGACAAGAAAGTAAGAATTAATCCAATTAAAGAAGAGGTCGAAAAATTAACGTTGACGGAAGATCAAACAAGAGTTTTAAATGAAATAAATAATAATTTAAATACTAAAGAAACATTGCTTATTCACGGGATTACTGGTTCAGGCAAAACAGAAATTTATTTAAAAGCAATTAAAGAGGTTGTTAAACAAGGTAAAACAGCGATTATATTAGTCCCAGAAATTAGTTTAACTGCCCAAGTAGTCAATCAATTTTATGAACGCTTTGGTGATGAAGTAGCGGTATTCCACAGTGCTCTTTCTCCAGGGGAAAAGTATGATGAATATCTAAAAATCTATAATAAAGAAGTAAAAATAGTTGTTGGAACCAGAAGTGCAATTTTTGTTCCCTTAGAAAATATCGGCATAATTATTATTGATGAAGAGCACTCAGATAGTTATAAACAAGATAATAACCCAAGATATCAAGCTTTAGATATGGCTAAGTTTAGATCTGAATATCATAATTGTCCATTAATCTTAGGAAGTGCAACCCCAACTTTAGAATCATATGCCAGGGCTAAAAAAGGCGTGTATAAATTGCTTAATTTACCAAATAGAATTGGTAATTCAAAACTACCAATTATTGAGCTTATCGATATGTCCTTAGAAATGAAAAAAAGAAACATAATATTTAGTCAAACGTTACTAGATAAAATTAAAACTAGATTAGAAAACAAAGAACAAGTTATTATCTTACTTAATCGAAGAGGATTTTCAACAATCATCAGTTGCCGCAATTGTGGTTATAAATATGAATGTCCCCACTGTGTGATTACTTTAACCTATCATAAATCATCAAATATGATGCGTTGTCATTATTGTGGTTATAGTAAAATTAAACCGATAAAATGTGGTCAATGTCATGAAGAAGGATTAAAAGATTCGGGACTAGGTACAGAAAAATTAGAAATAGAATTACAAAAAATATTTCCTAGTGCTAGAATAATTCGGATGGATAAAGATACAACAACCAAAAAGGGTAGTCATGAAAAAATAATAAATGAATTTAAAAACAATGATTATGATATTTTATTAGGTACCCAGATGATTGCTAAAGGCTTAGATTTTCCAAGAGTTAGTTTAGTTGGGGTAATAAATGCTGACTCATCACTAAATATACCTGATTTTAGGAGTAATGAACGTACTTTTCAATTACTAAGTCAAGTAAGTGGCAGAGCAGGAAGATCAAAATATCCTGGAGAGGTTGTATTACAAACATTTAATCCTGATAATCAAACCTTAAATTACATCAAAAACCATGATTATGAGGGATTTTATAACTATGAAATGAACCTTAGAAAATTAATGTCATATCCACCATATTATTATTTAATTACAATTAAAACAGTTAGTAACTCTTATGAAGATGCATCCTTAGAAATAAATAAAATTAAAACTCATTTACTAAAAAATATTTCAAATCAATCAATTATTTTAGGACCAACCATCGCTAATCCATTTAAAGTAAATAATAAATATAGATTTCAATTAATAATTAAATATAAAATAGATAAAAATATAATTAACTCTTTACAAGAAATAGATGAACTATATAAAACAAATAATAAAGTTAATGTTGAAATTGATACATCACCATTATCATTATGAAAATAAGTGTCAAATAGACAAATAAAAACAACAAATTCATTATCAATATGTTAAACTTAACATAGTGATAATATGAAAGATAAAAAACTATTTATTACA
>CAZSDG010000070.1:0-2267 GCA_964605575.1 uncultured Muribaculaceae bacterium
TGTCCTGTTTTAGGCGATAAAATAAAGGGATATATAACTAAAGGGAAAGGAATCATGGTCCATCGTGAAGATTGTCCTAATATAAGAGATATAAGTGAAAGAATAATCGATGTAGAATGGAATAAACGAGCAGATAAATCATATTTTTCAAATATCTTAGTTTCAACTACAAGTGGTTCTAATCCAATAATCGATATAGTTACCAAAGCAACAATTAGAAATATTCAAGTAGAAAGTTTTAAAACTTTAAAAAGAAATAATAACTTAAATTATTTACTTGTAGTTAAAGCAAAAAATAATGAAGATTTAAATAATTTTATTACTGACTTAGTTAATTTAAAAGATGTTATTTCAGCAGTAAGAGAAGGTGAATTATGAAAATAATTGTCCAAAGAAGTAAATATTCCAGTGTTACAGTTAATAATGAGTTAATTAATGAAATTGATTCAGGTTTAGTTTTATTAGTCTCTTTTACAAATACTGATACAGAAAAAGAAATAGATTACTTAGTTAATAAAGTAATTAATTTAAGGATCTTTGATGATGAAAATGGAGTCATGAATAAAAGTATTTTAGAGGTCGGTGGCGAGATTTTATCAATATCTCAGTTTACTTTATATGCTGATACTAATAAAGGTCACAGGCCATCTTATATTAATGCTCTAAAGGGTGAAGAAGCAATTAAGTTATATAAATTATTTAATGAGAAATTAAATAACCAAATAGTTACTAAACCAGGAATGTTTGGGGAAGAAATGATTTTAAATATTACTAATGATGGTCCCGTAACAATTATTTTAGAAAGTAAATGATTAAGATGAAAGTATATGTTGAAACCTTAAGTAATGATATAGAACTACCTACTTATGCCAATATTGGTGATGCTGGGATGGATATAAGGGCTAGTGAAGATGTAATTATTTTACCTAATGAAACTAAAAT
Organism: uncultured Muribaculaceae bacterium; assembly: GCA_964605575.1. Taxonomy (GTDB): domain Bacteria; phylum Bacillota_I; class Bacilli_A; order RF39; family UBA660; genus JAAZHN01. The sequence goes on from CAZSDG010000070.1 coordinate 943, forward strand.
TATTAAAACCGGTTTAAAAGTGGCAATTCCCGTTGGTTATGAACTCCAAGTAAGGCCAAGAAGTGGCTTATCAGTTAATACTCCTTTAAGGGTTGCTAATAGTCCCGGAACAATTGATTCAGGATATCGTGGAGAAATAGGAATTATAATAAGTAATACCTCACTAACTAACGATGATACTTATCTTATAAGTGAAAAAGGAAACAAACAAGGATCATACCAAATAAAAAAAGGAGACCGAATTGCTCAGATAGTTTTAAAAAAATATGAAGTAATTGACTTTATCAAAATAGATAATATTGAAAATATAGAAGGTAATAGAGATGGTGGCTTTGGTTCATCAGGAGTTAATTAAGACATAAAAAAAGATTAATTTTAAATAATCTTTTTTTAATTGTTACATATCTTTCATTTTATCATTGATAAATTTAATTGCTTTTTTAGGACTAAATTTATAAAACTTATTCATAAATTTAGCATCAGAGCCAACATATACTTGGAATTTATTTTCTTCAATACCAGCAATTATTTGACGAGCTGCATCACTTGCTGAAGTCATTTTCATATTTGATTTTGGTTCTTCAGTTCCTTTTTCTTCTTTAGTTCCTCGAACAGCATTTGAGTTTTTAACTATATCTGTCGCGATTGCACCTGGGAAAACAATTGAAACACCAACATTAGTACCTAACATCTCTGCATATAAACCTTCAGTGAAGATTTTTATAGCTGCTTTAGATGCTCCATAAATTGTTTGACTTGGAAATGGAAAGAAACCCGCCATTGATGAAACATTACAAATATGACCTTCAGGTCTTTCTAAGATTTCATCAACAAATAATCTAGTTAAATTAATTGGTCCAAAGAAATTAACATCCATTACTTTATCTACTGTTTTATCATCTAATTCTTTTACTTTAACAAAAGGTTGAATAATTCCAGCATTATTAATTAAACAATCAATATATTCATGATTTTTAAAATATTCCTTTTCAAACTTTTTTAAAGCAGGATAATCAGTTATATCTAATTGATAAGTAGTTAACTTATCATTATTAGCTATCCTTTTCGTTTCTTTTAAACCATCTTCACTAATATCTAAAGCTATTACTTCTTTAGCACCCATTTCTAATAATTGTAAGACTAATTCACGACCAATTCCAGCTCCACCACCTGTAACAATAATTTTTTTATCATTTACTTTCATATAATCCCTCCAATTAAATTATAACAATCTTTATTTCATTTACATAATTATTTTACATTAAAAGTGTAAATAAATTATAAACTATTTAAATAATATCTATTTATAGTATAATAATACTAGG
>CAZSDG010000071.1:0-2265 GCA_964605575.1 uncultured Muribaculaceae bacterium
GCTTTAAGTGAGGTGGTTTTATGGCGATTGATTCTCATATGCATTTAAATAAGCTAACTTCTTTAAATGAATTTTATTCTTTATTAAAAATTAATCGAGATAAATACTTAGAAAGTGTAATTAATGTTGGTTTAAATATTGAAACATCAAAACAGATTACTAATATGTCTAAAGAAAATCCTAAAGTTTTCACTGCGGTAGGTATACATCCTTTATATACATCTTTAGAAGATTTAAGATTGCTTCCTAAATTAATTAATAAAAAGGTAGTCGCGATTGGTGAAATAGGTCTTGATGAGGGCTTAAATAATCATTTAGAGCAAAGATATTATTTTATTAAACAACTAATGCTCGCGAATGAATTAAAATTACCTGTTATAATTCACGCAACGAAGGAAACTACTTGGGAAATCTTAAATATATTTCAAACGATTGTTAAACCTAAATATGGTTGTGTATTTCATTCATTTTATCCTGATTTAGAGACTTTTAAGTATTTAATGGCTAATGAGTACTATATTTCATTTGCAGGTAAAATAACCTTTAAAACTGCCTCTAAGTCACATGAAATAATAAAATTAACACCCAAGCATTTAATCTTAGCTGAAACAGATAGTCCTTATATTCCAATTGGGTTAAATAAAGAAAAAGAAAGAACACCAGCTAATTTAAGATATGTAATTAAAACTCTTGCTGATGTTAAGGGAATGTCTAAGACAGAGATGGCTCAGATAACGACAGAAAATACTAAGAGATTATTTAAAAAACTCAATTAAAAACTTGTTTTAAACAAGTTTTTTTCCTCTTCTTTTAATTAAATATACCTTTTGATTTGTATATGAATCAGTATCTTGCACTAATTCATATTTTAATTGTTGAGTTTTTCTAATATGTTTAACTAAATTTTTAAATTGTTCTAATTTTTCTTTATTTTCTTGACTATCAATATCACTTAAACATAATCCTAAATAAAGATTTTGTCTGATATTTGGCAAATGAAATAAATCAGTAGTTAAATCTTTAGAAACAATCGTGGAAAACTCATCGATAGTGGGGTGGTTATATCTTTGCCTATCATAAAAAGATAATTCACTTTTATCAAGTAAGTAGCGATCATTATATAATGTTCTTGGTACGATTATTTCCCCATTTTCTACATAGCCAAAAGCTCCTAAAATCCCATATTTTTCTAATTCATCATAATTAACATCTCTTGATAATAAGTATTGTTGATATTTTTTTAAAACTTGAGATAAAGATGTATTGACATCAGAACCTAATTCTAAGATTTTTTCATCTCTCTCTGGTCTTAGCCCGTGATGGATCATATAATCTAACAATAAAATTGTTTTAACCTGCTTTAAGTTACTCATAAGTACCTCATTTCTTAAAAGGTATCTTACTTTAAAGGGTGATTATTGTCAAATAAAAAAATAACTTCCTTTAAGAAGTTACTATTTGTTTAATGGTGCAGGTGAAGGGACTTGAACCCCCACGGAGTAATCCACTAGATCCTAAGTCTAGCGCGTCTGCCAGTTCCGCCACACCTGCAAGTGGTGGATCTTGTTGGACTTGAACCAACGACCGCCCGGTTATGAGCCGGATGCTCTAACCAACTGAGCTAAAGATCCATCTTCATAATAATATCATAATCTATTAGTGAGTGCAAACATTTTATAATATTTTTTTAGAGTTGATTTTCATAAAAAAATACTAACTTTAATAACTGTTTGGGTGAGTGTTTTTACTTTACTCGATTAAAAACCAAATTGTTATCTAATATTTTTCTCATTTCTTGATTAAATGATTGTGTAAATACTAGAGGTAAAAAATCTGGCGGAAAAGTTTTTTGATATGAATCGTTTAAAAAAGTTATCTTACTTTTAATTTTTTGTCGTAAATCATTTAGAGTAAAATCACTATTATTAACTAATGGTTTATAAACAATTAATAAAATATTGATAATGTTTTTATATAAAGTTTGACAAGCATTAACAATCTGAACCAGATCAACATCTAAATCAGTGATAATATCAAGAGATGTAACTGAACTTAAAAATTCATTACCTATGTTATATTTATCAACTTCTTTAGTTAAACCCAGTAAATCCATTTTTGAAAAACATAATATAATCATGTGTTGATAAATTCAGCATCAGTTCAACAAAATCCAGTGTAAATAAGATTTTCTTCTGCAATCAAATATGTAGTGCTTAAATGAAAAAGTTCATGAAAAAAAGATGAATCCAAAAGATTTTTAACAAT
>CAZSDG010000072.1:0-2116 GCA_964605575.1 uncultured Muribaculaceae bacterium
TCCTCTTAGGGATTCGAACCCTAGACCCACTGATTAAGAGTCAGTTGCTCTACCATCTGAGCTAAGAAGACAGATAAATTGCTTTTTAATTATAGCATAAATAATTAAAAAACAATTATTTTTTTATCTTGTTTTTGATACTTCATTCTCAAACATTGTTCTTCTGACTTTGTCTAGGGTATCAACTGTTGGATTATTGTATTCTTCGGGAGTAAGTCCAAATCTTTCTAATGCTGCTTGTTCACTTAGTGGACCAGTAATCATTCTTAATTCATCTTTTAAATCATTATTGATTTCATTAGAGTCAAACTCATCAACACCTAAACTACTATAATTTACTTCTGCTGGATCAAAATCTCTTTGCATATTATTCCTCTTTTCTATAATCATTTTAACATATTATTTGTTAGTTGTTTATCTTTAGTGTCAATGATATGATAAGGCCCAGGTGGTTTTATGGATAATTATGGTTTTAAAGAACTAAATGAACTAAGAAAAGAAGCTAATTATCGGTTTTATAAAGATGCTTATTCTTATTATATACAATTGTTTTTTTTACCGTTTGAGACAAAGAAAATACGCATTAGCTTATTAAATATTATTAGGTTATATAACCATTATAATTTAATTGAGAGAAAAACAATTAGATTATTAAAAGTTAAATATGGAAATGATAGAAAACCAAGTAAGGAAATAGAAGAACTTTTAACAAGTATTAATGATTATTACGAAACTATATATTTTTATTTTGAAAAATTTTTAATTATTTATGATGATTTACTTTTAACAAAGAATCCAAATCGTTTTCATTTACCTAATGAAGATTTGGATTTAAGTTTTTATTTAGATATTCAAAATAAATATGGTAATTAGAAATTAAACATTAACCATTCTGGTTTAATTAACATAAGTAAACCAATTATTAACATAATTATCCCCCCAATTAAATGGGAATATTTTGTATAACGATTAGAGATAGCTTTTATTTTTAAACTCTTCATTGCTAAGAAGAAGATTATTAAATCATCGATTAAGAAGAATAAGATATATAGTAAGATATATAATATTTGCTCCGTAATATTTAAATTATTTATTGCTAAGACTTGAGTAAATATTACTGGTAAACCTAATGAACATAATAATTCAATAACATTAACAGAAACCGCTAATAAGGCAATACCAATTAATGAGAGAATAAAACTTTTTGAAGCAATAATTTTCTTGATTCTATCCATGATATTTGTTCTTTTATTATCATCAACAACATCACAACCAGGATCAGCTTGACCTTTTTTTAAGAACTTAGTTATATTAATAATTCCAAATATTAAAGCAACAACTGAGATAAATACTCTTATATAAATAATTTTAGATAGTAAAGAAGCTATATTTAACCAAGCGATCATAAACAAGAAATAAGTTAATGAGGAAATAAATAAAAATGTTAAACCAAGAATCCACATTTTTTTACGATTTTTCATGCCAAATAACATTGTTATTAAGAAGATTAAGACCCACATAGCACAGGGATTAAAGCCATCAACAAAACCAACTACTATTGCTAGTATTGGTAATGATACTGTTTTGGGATCAATATTACCTAAAATTGGGACAGCTATATTTTCATTGATATTTTCTTCTAAAATAATACTTTCATTTTTTTCAACTAAACCTATTTCTTCACCTAATAAATCTCGGTAATTATTTACTCGATAATAGTCAATAATACTTGTAATTGTTTTTCCAGTACTATCTTTAGAACCAAAACCACTTACACCTTGATTACCAATTATTAAAAATGGGACTCCTGTTGTTTTTTTCTTACTTAAACTTTGGGCTTGATGATAGTATTCAATATTAACTTTATCTTTAACATTATAGGTATATAATTTAATATCTTTATTTTCTTTTAAATATTCCGCAAAGAATTCTTTTTCTGCACTACAATGGGGACAACCATCTTGATAAAAAAGATGAGCATTGATTTGTTTTTCTGCTTGAATATTTAAAGGAAAAATTATTATTAACAATAATAAAATAATTATTCTTTTCATATCTTACTTTAAGTCATTAAAAATACTAATTAGTTCTTTTTTAGACTTCTCTCCTATTATTC